>CAYYEB010000082.1:0-8010 GCA_964470725.1 uncultured Lachnospiraceae bacterium
CCAATCTGAGGAATTTCCACGCCGTTATTGAGCGTTCTGTTTTTCATTTACTTTATTATGGAAGTGCATGGTACTTGTGAGATGTCCTTCCAGGCTCCTTTCTTGTATTTTCGATTGTATACGGATTCATTATAGCAAAACTTTAAGAAGCTGGTGACACATGCATGGATAAAATGTGAGACTCAGGGATGCAAAGGATCTTTTCTGATTTGCATCAACGATGTGGAAAAAAGTTTATAGAAAATTAATGTAACTGTCAGCACAAAAAACATCTTGACGTTTGCATTTATAGAATTATAATACTGTAGCGTGCTACAAAGTAGCACGCTACAGTATTTAATATAAAACGACACACATAAGACCGGATATAAAGCAGCCGGGCGTGAATGAAAATGATACAGACTGCAGGAGGCATTCATGGAAGTGAATCTGAGCATCAGCCTGCGCATGAAGGCGATCAATGAAAAAATCCGAAAGATCGGCGACGCGACTTTTGCGGAATACGATCTGACGGGCCCCCAGGTCGGGTATATCAGTTATATCCAACGGGCGGGGGGATCGATCTCGCAGAAGGAACTGGAGAAGGCGGCCGGAGTATCCCATCCGACGATTGTCGGGGTTGTAAATCGACTTTCGGATAAGGGGTATGTAACTGTCCGAATGGGAGAAAAGGACAGGAGAAAGCGGATCATCTCGCTGACTGACAAGGCGATTGAGGTAGCTGAGAAACTTAGAAGAGATTATAAGGAAATGAACAGGACTCTCTTTCAGGGAATGACATCCGATGAAAAAGAGGAGTTCGATCGTTTCCTGAAAATCATAGATACCAATCTGAGTAATGCACTGAAGAAAAAGGAGTGTGAAGAGGATGGAAAATAAAAAGAAAGAAACCGTCCCGAAGTACAGCATCAGTAAGATCATCAAGACACTGATGCAAAGTCTTCGGGAATACAAAAGAGAATCGATTTTAACACCGCTCTTTGTGGCAGGAGAGTGTCTGATGGAGTGTATTCTGCCGTTTATTATGGCGGAACTGATTGATGATCTGTCAGGCAATTCGATGAATCCGATTCTGAAATACGGAGCCGTGCTTCTGGTTGTGGCGCTGCTTTCACTGATCTGCGGCTTCTTTTCGGCGCGTTATGCGGCAACTGCCAGCGCGGGACTTGCGAAGAACCTCAGAAAAGATCTGTTTTACAGAATAGAGAGCTTTTCCTTTGCGGATGTGGACAAATTTTCCTCCAGTTCTCTTGTGACCCGTATGACAACCGACGTGACCAACGTGCAGAACGCCTACCAGATGATTATCCGTATCGCCGTTCGTACACCACTGATGATGATCTTTTCTATTGTCATGAGTTTTACGATCAATGCGAGACTGGCGGTTATTTTCCTTATTATGATTCCGATCCTTGCAGTCGTGATTTTCGGAATCAACCTTTACGTTCTGCCTGTATTCAACCGCATTTTCAAAAAATACGATGCGATGAACGAGCAGGTTGAGGAAAACGTGTCCGGTATCCGCGTTGTGAAGGCCTTTGTCCGTGAGGATTACGCAAAGAAAAAATTCCAGAATTCTTCGGAAGAAGTGCGGAAGGACTTCACTTACGCCGAGAAGATTCTTGCCTGGAACAACCCGGTGATGAATGCCTGTATGTTTACGGCGATTCTTCTGATTTCCTTCTTTGGTGCAAGAATCATCATTACTTCGGGAGGCACTCAGTTTACGACTGGCGAACTTTCCTCCCTCATCACCTATGGCATTCAGATCCTGGTTTCGGTCATGATGCTGTCGATGGTATTCGTCATGACATCGATGGCGGAGGAGTCCTCAAGACGTATCGTGGAAGTTCTGGATTATCGTCCGACACTTGTCTCTCCGGAAAACGGAAAGAAGGAAGTAGCCGACGGTTCGGTTGATTTCGATGATGTTTCCTTTAAATACTCGAAGAGAAGTAAACGAATGGCGCTTTCGGATATCGATCTTCACATTAAATCCGGTGAGTCCGTCGGTATTATCGGAGGCACAGGTTCTTCCAAGTCGACACTGATTCAGCTCATTCCGCGTCTCTATGATGCGACGGAAGGAACGGTGAAGGTTGGCGGAACGGATGTACGGGATTATGATCTCGAGTCCCTTCGTGATGCGGTGGCTGTGGTGCTGCAGAAGAACGTACTTTTCTCCGGCACGATTAACGACAATATGCGCTGGGGCAATCCGAATGCTAGTAATGAGGAAATCGAAAGGGTCTGCAAGCTGGCACAGGCCGATGAGTTCGTGCAGCAGATGCCGAAGAAATATGACACCTGGATTGAACAGGGCGGAACCAATGTGTCCGGAGGACAGAAGCAAAGACTCTGTATCGCCCGTGCGCTTTTGAAGAAACCGAAGATTCTGATCATGGATGATTCGACTTCCGCAGTGGATACAAAGACGGATGCACTCATCCGAAAGGCATTTAAGGAGGAAATTCCTGAGACGACAAGAATCATTATTGCGCAGAGAATTTCCTCAGTGCAGGACTGCGATACGATTCTCGTCATGGACGGCGGAAAGATTGTCGAGCGGGGAACACATGAGGAACTTCTTGCCAGGAACGGCATTTATAAGGAAATCTATGATTCCCAGACGAGAAAGCAGGTCGATGAGGCTGTATGAAGTCTGCAAAGTGCGGATGATACATTCGGAAAATGCTGCTGAACGGCATTTTGAAGAGAAATAGGTCAGTTTACTGAAGGAAATAAAGAGGTAGTTAGCATGGCGGAACAAAACAAAGAAAGGAATAACGGTGGGGCCAGAGGTTCCGGAGCAAAAAAGGGAACCTTCGGCCGGCTGCTGAAATATATATTTAAGTACTACCCGGCGTACGTCATTACGGTTGTGATTTGTATTGTAGTGAGTGCGCTGGCATCGACGGTTTCGACCGTCTTTTTACAGAGACTGATTGATCAGGCAATTACGCCGGGACTTACGAAGGGCCTTGCGGCAGTGTGGAAGCCGCTCCTTACGATTATCGGAATGATGGGAATCTTTTATGCGGTCGGCGTTCTGGCGACCTGGATCTATACTCATCTTATGGCGACTGTGACGCAGGGAACACTGAAGCATATGCGTGATGATATGTTCGGTCGGATGGAGTCGCTTCCGATCAGTACTTCGATACACATGCGCATGGAAATATCATGAGCACGTATACGAATGATACCGACGCGATTCGTCAGATGATCGGACAGAGTATACCGATGACGATACAGAGCAGTATCTCCATTATCTCCATTGTAATCATGATGCTGAATTTCAGTATCTGGCTTTCCATTGCGGTCGCGGTGATGATCTATATCATGGTGATTGTGGCCAGAAGATTCGGCGGTGAAAGTTCCACATATATGTCACGGCAGCAGAGATCTCTGGCGGCCGTGGAAGGCTATGTGGAAGAGCAGATGGGCGGACAGCGTGTCGTCAAGGTCTTCAATCATGAAAAGGCCAGTGAAAAGGACTTCGATAAGCTCAATGAAAGTCTTTTTTCGGACAGTGATCGGGCGAACGGTGCAGGAAACGTGCTGATGCCGGTTCTGGGGAATATCGGAAATATTATGTATGTGTTGATTGCCATTCTCGGCGGATTTCTTGTATTTTCCAAGGCGACGAATATCAGCCTCAGGGGAGTTTCCGTGATTACGGCCGGCGTGATCGTGTCCTTCCTTTCGATGTCCCGTCAGCTCTCCCAGACAATCGGACAGATTTCGAACCAGGCAGCCCTCATTGCGATGGGTATCGCAGGCGCGGGACGTGTCTTTGAACTGATGGATCAGGAACCGGAGCATGATGAAGGGTATGTCACTTTGGTCAATGCAGAAAAAGATGCGGATGGCAATCTTCATGAAGCGGATCATAAGACAGATCTTTGGGCATGGAAGCATTTCCATCAGGCCGACGGCACGACGGATTACAGGGAACTGAAAGGTGACATTCAGCTGGAACATGTGGATTTCGGATACAACCCGGATAAGCAGATCCTCTATGATATTTCCCTGTATGCAAAGCCCGGTCAGAAGGTGGCCTTTGTCGGAAGTACCGGCGCCGGCAAGACGACGATCACGAACCTGATCAACCGGTTTTATGATATTCCGGACGGCAAGATCCGGTATGACGGTATCAATATCAACAAGATCAAAAAGCCGGATCTGAGAAGATCTCTCGGCATGGTCCTGCAGGATGTCAACCTCTTTACCGGAACCGTGATGGACAATATCCGTTACGGCAAGCTCGATGCGACGGATGAGGAGTGTATTGCGGCGGCAAAGCTGGCAAATGCCGATGACTTTATCACGCGTCTCCCCGACGGCTATGATACGATGCTGACCGGCAACGGTTCACAGCTGAGCCAGGGACAGAGACAGCTGATTTCGATTGCGAGAGCCGCGGTCGCGGATCCGCCGGTTATGATTCTGGACGAGGCGACATCTTCCATTGATACCCGTACCGAGGCTCTGGTACAGAAGGGCATGGATAACCTGATGAAGGGACGTACGGTTTTCGTCATCGCCCACAGACTTTCCACAGTCCGGAACTCGGATGCGATCATGGTCCTCGATCACGGCCACATCATCGAGCGCGGTACGCATGATCAGCTGATCGCACAGAAGGGAACGTACTATCAGCTGTATACGGGAGCATTTGAGCTGGAGTAAAGCATTTTAAGGCTGGTTTTCAAAATCAGAATATAAGGGATAGGACACTTTCTTGAAAATGGAGGTATTCTATCCCTTTTTATATCATCAAATGGATATTTGTTATTGTTCAGTCATGATCAAAGCTGATGGGTTTCAGATCATGGCCTGTGTACCATAGGAAGTGAATGAAAACGGATATCCATAAACGGTTGATACGGATAGCTGTTTGTGGCATAATGAAGAGAAGATGCATCACAGTTTTACGAAATGGGATATTGGAAATCTGTGATCTGTACCGGAAAGGAGCGGCTTATGACGCTGGAGGATTTAAAAAAGCAAAGAGAAAATCTCGGCATGACGTATGAAGAACTCGCCCGCAGATCCGGGGTTCCGATCGGAACGGTGCAGAAGATCTTTGGCGGAACAACGAAAGCGCCACGTTATACAACGATGCAGAAACTGGAGAATGTGCTGTTTCCGAAAAAAGAAACATCAGTAAGTTATGCAGCTTCAAAAAGGTACGAAGTGGACCGGATCAGGGAAGACGGAAGTGCGTATCAGGCGAAAAAGCAGGGCGAGTATACGCTGGAAGATTATTACAGGATTCCGGATGAACGGCGTGTGGAGCTGATCGACGGGGTGATTTACGATATGGCATCCCCGCGGATGATTCATCAGCTGATCGCCGGGCAGATTTATTCACAGCTGCTGGCCTGCATTACATCTCACAATATGGACTGCGTTCCGTTTATTGCTCCGGCGGATGTGCGGCTCGACCGCGATAACCGCACAATGCTGCAGCCGGATGTATTTGTTGTCTGTGACCGTTCGCGCATTCTGGAGACACATGTTTATGGAGCACCGGATTTTACGGTGGAAATTTTATCGAAAAGCACGCGCTCGAAGGATATGTACCTGAAGCAGGACAAGTACCGCAATGCCGGCGTGCGGGAATACTGGATTGTGGACCCGGATAAGAAGAAAGTGATCGTGTATCTGTTTGGAGAAGAGCCGGATGTCAATATCTATGGATTTACGGATAAGATACCGGTATCCATTTCGAAGGGTGTCTGTGAGATTGACTTTGCGAAAATCAATGATTATGTGAGTTTTCTCAGTTGATAGCCGACACTGGCTGCGCTTTTATAGGAATGACATATTTTTTGCAGGAGGAGTGAAAATTTATGGAGGTAAAGAATTGGACATATGAAGAGTATCCGGAATACCATACGGATTCAAAGGATGCGACAGTATTGAACACAACCGGAGATGAGATCTTCGTTTCGTACTATCCGAATGTGCGCTATGCAGTAATGAACGGATACGAACTGACGCTTCAGATTCTGTCGCCGGAAACCCGGAATGACCCGGAAAAACTGTATCCGGTAATTTTATATGTACAGGGATCTCACTGGGATAAGCAGGATCTGTACCGGGCGGTGCCGGAGCTGGCAAAGCTTGCCGGACGCGGGTATGTGACGGCGCTTGTACAGTATCGCGGATATGATGTGGCGCCTTTCCCGGCAACGCTTATCGATACAAGAAATGCGGTTCGATTCATGAAGCTTCACGCGAAGGAATATCATGGAGATCCGGACAAACTCATTCTTTCCGGAAATTCTTCCGGCGGACATGCGGCGGTGTATGCACCGATTTTCGAAGGGAAAGACGACAGTCAGTATCCGGGAATTTCTCCGGATGTAGCGGGAATTATCGATTTTTACGGATCTGTTTCAGTTATGTTGGAAGACAGCAATCCATCGACAGTGAATCATTGTCTGCCGGACAGTCCTGAGGGACTGGAAATGGGAGGTGTGAACCTTCGGGAACATCCGGAGCTCAGAGAGAAACTTTCTGTGGAGTGCAATATTACGGAACATACGAACATTCCTCCGGTCCTGATTCTTCATGGTACGAAGGACCGCACGGTGAATCCGAAATGCAGCGATATTCTGTACAGAAAATTAAAAGAATGCGGCAAAGATGCGGAAATTGTCTTTCTTCGGGGAGCGGATCACGGCGGCGGAGAGTTCTGGTCGGAGCAGGTGCTGGAGATCATTGACCGCTTTGTGAAGCGTGTGCTGTGATGACTTAGACGAGGGTGGTTATGGTCAGATATGAATCATTTTTTCATGCCCGGCCATGATTTTTAAGGAATAATAATGTCATGAAGAATGGTACGTATTTTATAGAAAATCTTGCAACATCCGTAAAAATAAGATAATATTTCCACTATACAATGTAATTTTGAATGTAAAAAATACACTAAACGGAGAAGAATATGAAACGAAAAATCACTGATGCATTGCTGAAGTGGAAAAACAGTCCTGTAAGAAAACCTCTTCTGCTTCAGGGACCAAGACAGGTAGGAAAGACATATACTCTTATTGAATTCGGCAGAAAATATTATGATACAGTGGCTTATTTTAATTTTCAAACGGATCCGGGACTTTCAGCAACATTTGAGGAGAGTCTGGAACCTTCTTATCTTTTGCCATTGCTGCAGAGAATGGCAAAAGTTTCCATATTAAAAGAGCGTACATTGATTATTTTCGACGAGGTGCAGCTTTGTGAAAGGGCATTGACTTCTTTGAAGTATTTTTGTGAAGAGGCACCGGAATATCATGTGATAGCGGCGGGAAGTCTCCTCGGTGTTGCGGTGAATCGTCAGCAGTATTCATTTCCTGTGGGAAAAGTGAATATTCTGAATATGTACCCGATGAATTTCTTTGAGTTCCTTGAAGCTATGGGTGAAGAGGACCTGGAGAAACAGATACAGCAGGCATATCGTCAGAATTCCGCACTTCCGACAGTGATTCATCAGGATGCAATGCGCTTGTATCGCCAGTATCTTGTGATCGGCGGAATGCCGGAATGCGTGCAGAATTATATATCAACCGAGGATTATCTTCTGGTACGGCAGACGCAGGGTGAAATTCTGACCGGATATCTGGATGACATGAGTAAATACAATAAAGGGACGGAAATACAGAAGACCAGACTTACATATAATTCTATAACGGCACAGCTTTCCAAGAAAAATACCAGATTTCAATACAAACTGATTAAGAGCGGCGGGCGTGCGAAAGAATTTGAAAATGCCCTGGAATGGCTGGAGCTTTCGGGAATTATTTATCGCGTTTATTGTGTGGACCAGGCAAAAAAGCCGCTGGAAAACTATAAAAATATCGACGATTTCAAAGTATACGTGTCAGATCCGGGGCTGCTTGGTGCAAAACAGGGGGTATTGGCCGACGATATATTATACGAATCGGATGAGCTGGATGATTTCAAAGGCGGTATGACAGAAAACTATGTCTGCTGTCAGTTGAAATC
>CAYYEB010000083.1:0-7847 GCA_964470725.1 uncultured Lachnospiraceae bacterium
ATGCACGTGTTCGTTGAACCACGGTTCCAGAGAATCCAGATAGAGACTGTAAGAGGTCAGCCAGTTAATTGCCGGGAAATGTCTCTGGTATGCAAGGTTCGCATCGAGTCCCCAGAAAACTTTCACAATACGCAGCGTCGCCTGAGACACCGGTTCGGAAATATCACCGCCTGGCGGAGATACGGCTCCGATTGCGGAAAGCTGTCCTTCCCGTCCCTCATGGCCGAGTGCAACCACACGTCCCGCACGCTCGTAGAACTGTGCAAGACGCGACCCCAGGTAAGCCGGATAACCTTCCTCACCGGGCATTTCCTCAAGTCGTCCGGACATTTCACGAAGAGCTTCCGCCCAACGGGATGTGGAATCCGCCATCAGCGCCACGGAATACCCCATATCACGGAAATATTCCGCAATCGTAATACCTGTATAAATCGAGGCTTCACGGGCCGCCACCGGCATATCCGATGTATTTGCAATCAGAACTGTCCGCTGCATCAGTGATTCGCCGGTGCGCGGATCCTTCAGTTCCGGAAATTCATTCAAAACATCGGTCATCTCGTTTCCACGTTCACCGCAGCCGATGTAAATCACGATATCCGCATCCGCCCATTTTGCAAGCTGATGCTGTGTGACTGTCTTTCCGGATCCGAACGGTCCCGGAATGGCCGCAACGCCTCCCTTTGCAATCGGGAAGAACGCATCGATGACACGCTGGCCCGTGACAAGCGGCATATTCGGCGGCAGTTTCTTCTTATAAGGACGGCCGCGGCGAACAGGCCATTTCTGAAGCATAGTCAGCTCTTTGTCGCCATTTTCGGTTTCTATCACGGCAATCGTTTCATCCAGCGTATAGCTTCCGGAACTGATGCTCTTGATCTTTCCGGATACGCCGTAAGGCACCATGATCTTTTCCGTTACAACCTTTGTTTCTGCTACAGTTCCGAGAATATCTCCGGTTTCAACTTCATCTCCGACCTTTGCAGTCGCAACAAAGTCCCATTTTTTATCATGATCGAGTGCAGGCACCTCTACGCCTCTTCCGAGACGGAGGCTGTGTGTCACTTCCATGATCTTATCCAGAGGTCTCTGAATACCATCATAGATGGATCCGATGAGTCCCGGACCGAGTTCCACGGAAAGAGGAGCCTCTGTGGAATACACCGGTTCGCCGGGTCCCAGTCCCTGCGTTTCCTCATAGACCTGAATGGACGCCTCATCTCCGTGCATTTCAATGATTTCACCGATCAGACGCTGTTCGCTGACGCGGACGACGTCGAACATATTTGCATCTCTCATGCCGGAGGCAACGACCAAAGGTCCTGCTACCTTTTTTATTACTCCTGTGCTCATTTAAGGAATCACCTTTCTTGTGTGAAAAATCCTGTCGGCTATGCTATAAAACCATTCGCGTGCCGAGAAAATATATTCTCCGGACGCGAATCCAAAACGATTTTGAGCGCCGGGGAATATTATTTTCCCGGCACGAATACAGCTATTTTAGTCATCCCCGAACAGGATATCGCTTCCTACAGCCTGTTCCACGGATTTTTTTACGCCTGCGACGCCTGCACCCGTATTTCCCTTGATACCGGGGATCTGAATGATGGCCGGCGTCATGCGGTCCGCATATTTTCCGATTTCTTCCGTAAGCTCGGATGCCAGCTCCTCCGTCATGTAGATGACACCGAAGTTATTTTCCGCGAGGCGCCGAAGCGTCTTGCGCCCTTCCTCCGCGTCCTCCACCGGAAATGTGGTAAGTCCGAGCGTCGCAAATCCGTAGATGCTGTCATAATCTCCCATTACTGCGATCTTATCCATACATTTCCCTTACCCTTTCCCGGATCTCTTCTTCGGAAAAGTCATTTGCCTTTCCGGTCAGAATGATCCGAACCGTTTTCATTTCATTTTCTCGGGCAAGGTAATAGGCCACGATCGGTCCTGCAGAGACGGAATTCATTTTCTGGGGACGAATTGTCCTGATCAGCTCATTGTCGCACCATCTCTCGAAAGCAGACGGAGATTCTTTCAGTGCATCCGATCCATCGCGGAATCCGTGGGAGGAAAGGAAGTCCATCAACGTCTTCTGATCCTTCACCGCTGCCTCCGCAAGGAAACGTGCCTCAAAACTTCTGCAGTCGGCCAGCGCCGTTTTCAGGAAGTTCAGTGACTTTCCCGTTGCCTGCGCACGAACCGCAATTTTGATATCCGAAATAGCTACCTGAGAATCTTCGTAGTCACGAAGAAGCGGATTCTTTGTCGTGCGGCTTACCTCTTCCATCGCATCAAGGCACGCACGGTCCACAATAATGTCACACTGCTGTCCGTCGCCGGTCTTCAGCATTGCACTATATGCACTCTCAGCCGCTTTCTGCATAGTATCCGGAAGTTCCTGATACTTCTTATCCCGAAGAATCTGAAACAGCTTCTCCTTATTCCATGTATCATCCGGATAGTAAGAACCCTTATGTTCTTCCGACGTGCAGAGATCCTTGATCGCGGTTTTTAAGTTGTGAAAGAGCTTCGGATATGACAGTACTTCAAAGATCTTCGGATCAATCTTCAGTTCCTTCATCAGATCCGCAATTTTCTGCTCTTCGGCAGAAAGCATCTGATCTGCATTGAGCTTTCCGGATCCGTCTCCCCATCCGCGATCGGCAAGATAGGAAAGTACAGCTTTTTCATCCGGCATCGCAGTCATCTGCTGTACCTCAGCATCGGTCAGAAGAGACTTTTCCTTTACACGGATTCGCGCAACGGCAAATATGTACTTTGTATCTTCACTCATGTGCGCTCTCCTTTACCACAGTACCTGATGCACACAATCCCGCAGCTGTTCGCTCTTTTCTTCAAACAGCGCATCCAGTGTACAGTTCTCCTCGATCCCTCCGTAACTGAGAATAAATCCGTTTTTGATATTCGCCGCATTCTCTGAAAGGGTCAGACTTCCGCCCTTTTTGGCGGCAATTTCATTTGCTTCCTTTTCAAAGTTCTTCGGCAGACGTTTCAGATCTTTCGCGGAAAAGAGTATTTTTCCGCTGCCCTCATGGGCGGATCGTTCAATCAATGTACGGATCATCTCAAAATAAGCATCATCCGGCTGATTTGCAAGCTTCTGATAGGCTTTTTTGATCACATCCGTAATAATTTCCTGCTTTGCGGCGAGTAACGCTTTTTTCTTCAGCATCTGGCTCGCCGAGTCAGAGCGTCTGACATATTCCTCCGCATCGGCTTCTGTCTTCTGTGATGCCCGACTCAGCGCCTCAGCGCTTTCCTTCTTCGCGGCATCTTCAATTTCGGCCGCCTTCTTTCGCGCCTCCTCAAGAATGCCGTCAGCCTGTTTATTGGCCTCCTGCAGGATTTCGTTAATGATATTGTCTACTCCTGCCATCTTCTGTCCTTTTCCCTTCTGTGTTAGATATAGGGCATTTTCCAGGCCTCAAAACAAAATATTCCGCTGCGACACGTCCGCTTAGCTCATCTCACTGCGAATTATTCGCACGGCTCTCGACCACGATGGAAGCGTTTGTGGATCTCGAGCCGGCGCAATTCTTGTGAGATTTCGCACGCGTTCCTATAGTCTGCAGCTGGAATATTTTGTTTTTCGGCAATGAACGAATATACTCCAATCTGCAATTGCCCCGATTACTTCAAACAAATCACTTATCCGATCTTAATATTGGAAACCGCCAGGATAGAAATGAGCAGAGCAAGGATGGCATATGTCTCAACCATTGCCGGGAAGAGCATCGCCTTACCGAACTGATCCGGCTTCTTGGCAACGACACCGATGGAAGCAACAGAGGTTCTGCCCTGATGATAAGCGGATACAAGACCTACAATAGCAATCGGAAGGCACGCTGCAAATACGGAAAGTCCTGTTCCAAGCGGCATATTCGTAGCAGGGTTTCCGCCGAGAAGTCCGATATTGGAAAGAGTGATGAAAGCAACCAGAAGTCCGTAGATGCCCTGTGTACCCGGAAGGAGCTGAAGAATCAGAACCTTAGCGAACTGTTCAGGATCTTCCGCCGTAACTCCGGCCGCTGCCTGACCTGCAATACCGACGCCCCATGCCGAACCGCATCCGGAAAGAAGTGCTGCAAGTGCTGCTCCTAATAATGCAAATACAAATCCCATGCTCATAGTTAACGTTCCTCCTTGATTTCGATGTATTTGTTATTTGTTGTAAACGGTCTGAAGGGCACTCCTCCAGCCTCATAAAACTTGCCGAAGAATTCGACATATTGCAAACGATTTGTGTGGACATACGCTCCAAGCAGATTGATCAGGAAGTTCAAAGTATGTCCGAAGATTAAAATGACAATATAAAGTATGACTCCAACCGGTCCTCCGATGGATCCGACCATCCCTGCCATCATATTGATGACATTGGCGATAACACCGGTCGCAAGTCCCAGAGCCAGCAGTCTGGAATAGGAAAGCACATCACTCAGCCAGCTTGTGATTCCATAGAGGTCATAAGCGCCAAGCAGGATTCTCAGTACCCAGTTCTTTCTCGACCGCTCCTGCATCACAAGAATCAGCAATGCACCGATAATTGTGATCGCAAGTGAAAATGTATGCATCCATCCCGGGAAATTGAACTTCATCTGCGAAATTCCCTCAAAGAGGGATGTCGGAAGCAGGATAAATACCAGTCCCAGAATAAACATGAACCAGGAAAGGATGTCGGAAATAAAGCCCACGATATCTCCATCCTTCAAATACTCATATCCTTTGATGCCAAGTCCTGTCAGAAGATGGATCAGCCCGAACAGCATACAATACACCAGAAGTTTCATCGGATTTGCCATCGGTTCAAACCAGACCGGTTTGATGATCGATGGAGCACTTGCCGATCTTCCGAAGAATGTCTGTGCCGTCGTATCAATCATGTTTCCGAAGAAGCCGCCGTACATAATTCCCCAGAACGCCGTTGACAGTCCGCACCAGAAGAAGAGCTGAATCATGTCATGCATGCCTTTACTGAGCCGCTTATACTTTGCCAGAATAATTCCGCAGACAATCATCATGAAAATGCCGTATCCGGCATCGGAAAGCATCATTCCAAAGAAGAATACATAGAAAATGGACATTAAAAATGTCGGGTCCACTTTTCCATGCTGCGGAAGCCCGTAGGATTCGAGAACGCCTTCCACCATTTCCGACCACTTGTTGTTTTTCAGCTTGGTCGGTTCCATTTCATCTTCCCGTTTTTCCTCTGTGTCCACCACAGCGTCAAACCGTTTTTCCAGAAGTCCCGACACATCTTCCGCCTTTGCTGCCGGGACCCAGCCCTCCAGGAAGAATACACTCCTGGACTGAGGAATCGTTCCGAGAATCCTGTACTTTTCGGCCCGGCTGCGGAAATAATCCGCTGCAATCCGGAATGTTTCACGCAGGTCACCATAGGAGGCAATGTTCTTCTTCAGATTCTCAATTTTTTCATTTTGAGCTTCAATATCCTTTTTTACAAGCTCTGCCTTCTCCGCAGGCGTGTGATGGGTGATAAACGCAGGTCTTGCAAAACCGGCTGCCCGCAGATTTTCTTCTACCTTTGCGCTATCCCTTTTCAGGCAGATCACCGTCACATATGTAAGATCATTTTCGGCCTCCAGCACATTTACGCTGACTGCCGGATTCTCTCCGAGGTCTTTTGTCGCCAACGCATAGACACCGGCTTCATCCAGAAGACCTCCAAGCGTACCAATGATGACCGTCGTCTTCGCCGTTCCGTCCACATTCATCGGAATGTCCAGCTTCATCCATGGGGCGAGCTGTCCCAGCAGGTTCTGATCCTTTAGGATCGTCCCCCTGCATTCCTCAAGATCCTTCTCCTGCCTTAAAAGGTCCTGAGCCTTCGCCAGGATTTCCCCACGATCTTCCACAATCCGATCATACTCGGACCGTGGAATTACATCCTTTTCAGCCAGCAGTGAAATGCCGCCGCTCTTTTGAGGCGCATACTTTTTCAATATGCTTAACGCGCTGTCAAAAGTTTCGGCATTTTTTTCAAACCTGCTCCGGGGGCCCTGCGTATCCATTTTGCTGAGGCCGTCCTCATCGATTCCGGATGTATTGATTTCCATGGCTCCCATGGACTGCAGCAGTTCAAGAATGGCTTTTCGGTTTTTCTTATGCGCGGCGACGCTGATCTTCTGCATCTTAACAATCGCCATAAAAATACCGCCTTTCTATTCTTTTTCAGGCCAGCAGTTCCTTAATCACGCTGTCAACGGCAGCTTCCGTCTTGGATTCCGCATCCTTTTTCAGCTTTGCGGCCTCTCCTTCCGATTCCTGACCGGCCGCTTCCATCATTCTGCTGCCCTCCTCCTTTACATCCTCCAGACGCTTTGCTCGAGCAGTTTTGGAGTTCTGTCCGGATTCGCTGCGTATCTGTGCTGCCCTCTCTTCAGCTTTTCGAACCAGATCATCCGCCTCTTTTCTGGCGTCCGCGACAATCTGATCCGCCTTCTTTTCGGCTTCCCGGACTGCCCTGATCGTCTCTTCTACCATAATTCACCACCTTTTATTTTCTTTGTGTAAAGCTGATACGAAATGAACTTCAGCTGTTCAGCCTTTCACATTATGATGCTTATATAGCGATATTTTAGCACATTACAATGTTGAATAGGGAAACAACATTGTGTAATTTGTCCCGGATGTTTTTTTGAGCGGGAAGTTATTTCACAAAAAAGCTCTTTCTGTTCCAATTTTTGCTGATTCCTGCAATTCAAAAATGTATGTTTAAAACAAAAAAACGGCCACCGCATTGTCCTTCTTTTTTCGGAAATACGATGGCCGTTCAATGATGTTCAATATTCAATTGATTATCTTACCTCTTGCTTCTTAATGATTTCGTATCGTACGATCTTAATGAATAGTTTCAGTACTATAATCTATATTGAAGTTTTATTTTTATTCCCTACTCGTCTCACGACTTAGAAATTTCATATCATTTCTCAACGACAGCTTACTAATAATTCTCCACCGCTTTGATAACTGCGATATTCTATATATCCGTATCAGCTATTGCAACATCTCTCAGATATCCTGGACTACCGAATCATCCGTACTCGGTATCTCTTTATACCTCACTGTATCAGATCCACGGCATCATATTCAACATACTCTGATGATACTGCCAGACAACTTCGACTGTTCTTTCTGCTGTCTATTGAATCTTGTCTTCTGTAAAAGTTTCACACCGATAATGCTTTCTTTGCAGCTATTATCCAATTACATCAGACCGGCATTTACTCAATACAGTCACCCGCTCGATATACCTTATCCATTTACTCTCACATCGATTTCCTATGAGTTTACATTCTCATTTCGATGTTTCCAATACACACTGTATTCATGATCGGAAAGGTTTTCT
The DNA here is from genome assembly GCA_964470725.1 of uncultured Lachnospiraceae bacterium. Taxonomy (GTDB): domain Bacteria; phylum Bacillota; class Clostridia; order Lachnospirales; family Lachnospiraceae; genus Chordicoccus. Next base: position 7,379 of record CAYYEB010000083.1, read on the forward strand.
TGTAAGGAACTGCCAGGTTATGCCTGACCATATTGAGGATTTAAGTAGATCGGTTCTTCATCTGTTCCCATTGGACTCTACCTCCTCCTTGGTCTCCAATCATTCAAAACAGCCTGTCGAATGTCTTATCGATATCACCTAACCACTTTGATATTCCAGAAAAATGATCTGCTATCCTTCATAAGGCTTATCGGCTTACTACTACAGTATCTTTTTCTTAAGACTTTCAGGTTTCGTCCTTCCCCTACTCATCTCATCCTGTGAGATATCTTCGGAAGAAGAACCTTTCAGATTTTCTTTCTCTGAACTTGGTTTTTTGTTTTGATTGATTGAATGTTTGTTTCTTGTTTCGATGGTTAAAATATATCAGATGTTTTCAGCATTGTCAATATTTTTATGAAAGTTTTTTCATATACTGAAGTGAAAAAGTAAATTCCACTCTATAGGGGCCAAAGTGGAAGTTAGTCTT
>CAYYEB010000084.1:0-7703 GCA_964470725.1 uncultured Lachnospiraceae bacterium
CTCTTAAAACCGTCGGTCTTCTGACCTGTATGGGACAAGCAGGGCTGCACATCCCGGCTCTTGACCGCTCTGAACTGGCGGTATTCCACTCTGTATACGCAGACATCGGAGATGAACAGAGTATCGAGCAGAGCCTCAGTACCTTCTCCTCACATATGACCAATATTGTATCATTCTTAAGCAAAGTTGACGAGCACTCACTGGTCCTGTTTGACGAATTGGGTGCCGGAACTGACCCGACAGAAGGTGCTGCACTTGCGACCGCCATTCTCTCCTATCTCCACGACAGAGGAATCCGTACGATGGCGACAACACATTACAGTGAGATCAAGATTTATGCACTTCGCACTCCGGGGGTGGAAAATGCAAGCTGCGAATTTGACGTGGCGACACTTTCTCCGACCTACAGACTGCTGATCGGAGTACCCGGAAAGTCAAATGCATTTGCTATTTCAAGAAAACTCGGACTTCCTCGGGATATTATCGACGATGCAAAGGCAAGAATCTCTGAGGAAGACGAGTCGTTTGAAGATGTGATTTCCGGTCTTGAGAAGCAGCGGTCGAAGCTGGAAAAAGAGCGGAATGAAGCTGAGACGACGAGACGTGAACTGAAGAAACTGAAAAAAGAGCTTGAGGAACAGAAGGCACAGCTTTCCGACCGCAAGAAAAACATGATCAGCGATTCCTCCGCGGAGGCAAAACAGATTCTGCAGGAGGCGAAGGACTACGCGGACAAGACGATCAGCTATTTTCAGAAGCATGGCGGAAATGTCCGCGAAATGGAGGAAAAGAGGACAGCCCTTCGCAAGCGCATGAATAAGCTAGATCAGAATATCAGTACCGTATCTGAGAAGAAGACGGCAAACAGCAATCTGACTGCGAAAGACTTAAAGATCGGCGATCGTGTCCGTATTCTGAGCCTCAATCTCAAGGGAACGGTCAGCACGCTTCCGGACAAGAAGGGAGACCTCTTTGTGACCTGTGGCATCATGCGGATGAAAACGCATCTGAAGGATCTGGAAAAGCTGCCGGATGAAGATTCTCTTGGAGAGGCGGAAAAGAAAGGTGCCAGAAGAAAGACCACCGGAGGGAATCTGGGGAAGGCAATGACGATTTCACCGGAGATCAATCTTCTTGGAAAAACTGTGGATGAGGCTACGAGCGAACTTGGAAAGTATCTGGATGACGCGTTTCTTGCACACCTCGATCAGGTCCGCATCGTACATGGAAAGGGAACAGGAGCACTTCGCGCCGGCGTGCAGAAATACCTGAAGAAAAACAAGCATGTGGAATCCTTCCGGCTCGGTGAATTCGGAGAGGGAGATTCCGGCGTGACAATTGCGAAATTGAAGGTTTGAAGATGACGGCGGATTTTAAGAATGCTTAGAAAAGTTCTGGAGCTGTGCTGAAGGCAGCACTGACGGAGTGTTTGAAAAGATATGACGTAAGATTAAGGGAGAGGCAAGATGGCAGGAAAACAGAAAATACTGGTAGTGGACGATGACAGCAATATTGCCGAACTGATTTCGCTTTACCTGATGAAGGAACAGTTTGTGACGGAAACTGCGGAAGACGGAGAGGAAGCACTGGATCAGTTTCTATCGTTCGCTCCGGATCTCGTCATTCTGGATATTATGCTTCCGGGAAGAGACGGATATGACGTACTGCGCGAGATTCGCAAGACAAATGATACTCCGGTCATACTCCTTTCGGCGAAAGGAGAAACGTTTGATAAGGTACTCGGACTGGAACTTGGTGCGGATGATTACATGATCAAGCCGTTTGAGCCCAAGGAGCTGGTGGCACGTGTAAAGGCTGTGCTCCGCAGATACGATAAGGGGCAGAAGAAAGAGACGAAGACAGCTCCGAATATTAAATCTGTCAGTTATCCTGATCTGACGGTCAATCTGACAAATTATTCGGTGATTTATAAAGGGAAGAAGCTGGAAATGCCCCCGAAGGAACTGGAGCTTCTGTATTTTCTTGCTTCTCAGCCCAATCAGGTGTTTACGCGGGAGCAGCTGCTGGATCATATCTGGGGATATGAATATATCGGAGACACCAGGACCGTTGACGTGCATATTAAGCGTCTTCGTGAAAAAATCCGTGGAAATGAACACTGGAGCATCGCAACGGTATGGGGAATCGGATATAAGTTTGAAACAAAATGAGAAAAACACTGTACTTAAAATTCATCATGGCATATATCCTGCTGGCAATCGTCGGAATCTTTGTGGTTGCCGCGCTTGGCGGGACACTCATTCAGAATCATCTGGTTTCATCTTACGCATCCGATCTTTATGCGGAGGCCAGCAATTTTGTATCTTCCCATTCGGAAGCTCTTGCGGACAGGAGTCGGTCACTTGATGAGATGTATCGCTCTCTTCAGGCTGTTGCATCCGGAGACGATGCGGATATCCGGATCATTGACACGAGAGGAGAGGTGATTCTCAACACAAGCGTTCCATATGATGAGGACGAAAGAGCGACAATTGAAGGGTTCGATTATGCCCGTTTCGGACCGAAATATTACGAGGTCAGCACTTTCTTTCATCAGTACAAGTCGCGTCATTTGACAGTCATGCTGCCGATTGCCGCGAATATGACTACGGTCGGATACTTTGCGATCAGTACTCCTCTTACGCATATAGAGAGGCTGACAAACCGAATGTTGACGGATATGTATATTGTTTCCATAGTGAATTTCTGTCTTTCGCTTTTTATTCTTTTCTTATTTACAGTTGCTGTGTATCGGCCTCTCGGCAAAATTACGGAGGGCGCCAAGGAATTCGCAAGCGGAAACCTGGGACACAGAATCCGCATTTCATCAAATGATGAGATGGGGTATCTTGCGGATACTATGAATTTCATGGCGGATGAGCTCAAGAAAAATACGGATTATCAGAGAAAGTTCATTGCAAATGTAAGTCATGATTTCCGTTCTCCATTGACATCCATCAAGGGGTTCTCAGAGGCAATGTGCGATGGAACGATTCCGCCGGAAATGCATGAGCGGTATCTGAAGATTATTTCCGGAGAAACGGAGCGTCTTGAGAAGCTGACCCGGAGTGTGCTGACTCTCAACTCCATGGATCAGGACAATGTCATACTGAATCTTACGGATTTTGATATCAACGCGGTTCTGCGTTCGACGGCTGCGGTCTTCGAGGGGAGCTGCCGCAAGCGCAAGATATCAATTAAACTTGTACTTCTGGGCGAAAAGCTTATGGTGCGGGCGGATCGTGAGAAGATTGAGCAGGTGATCTACAACCTTCTGGACAATGCCGTAAAGTTCAGTGAACGAAATTCGGAAATTGAACTGGAGACGGCGGAGAAACATGGAAAATGTGTCGTGACGGTGCGGGATCACGGCTGCGGAATACCGAAGGACCATCTGACTCATATCTGGGACCGGTTCTACAAGGCGGACAGTTCCCGCGGAAAGGACCGAAGCGGAACGGGACTGGGGCTGTCTATTGTGAAGGAAATTATTTCCGCACATAACCAGACGATCAGCTGTGTCAGTACGGAAAACGTGGGTACCGCATTTACTTTCACGCTGGCACTGGCACACTGAACCGTTATATACAAAAAGTATTCATAGTTTATTCATAAAAAAGTGCTAAAGTTCTGCCTATGAATAACGATTTTAGAGACAAAATGAATAAAAAATCTGCAGAGGTTCCCCCTCCGCATGAGGATGAAGACTATCAGTTTCTCAGTGAAATACATAAAAGGAGAAAACTGACGGTTCGACAGGTTCTGCTGATCATATTTGCGGTCTGCGCTCTGGCTGTTCTGTTTGGAGTCATTGCGGCGGCCGTATTCAGTGCGGTCTCGGCGAATTATGCCGAAAAGCATCCGAATCCTGTGCACATGAATGCGGATTCCGACACGATGAGTGTGGCGGAGGCAGCTGATTCAGCGACAAGTTCTGTCAATTCGCAAACTACGGTATCTGAAAATGTCTCTCCGACACCTGACGTAACCCCTGCGGAGGAAACTTCAGGAGAACAGGATGAAGACAATGCTCTGATTAATTATGAGATGTTGAATAATCGCATGAATGAAATCGGAGATGTGGCGCGAAAGTCACTTGTCCATGTGATGGGGATTCACAGCACTGAGGACTGGCTGCACAATACGGATACCAGCACGGTGACAAAGAGCGGTCTGATTGTGGCGGATACGAGTGAACGTCTGATGATACTGACGGACAATGACGGTATTGACACCGCACAGCAGATTGCGGTGGAGCTGCCGGACAGTTCCATTGTCAATGCATCCTTTATAAAAAAGGATCCGGTGATGGGCCTTGCCGTGATATCCGTAGATGAGAAGGATCTGAATACGGATGCGCAAAAGAGTTTTTCTGTTGCGGATCTCGGCAATTCCTATGGCGTAAAAAGCGGAGATTCCGTCATTGCAATCGGAAGCCCTCTGGGGTATAGTGGATCTGTTGTCTATGGAGAAGTGACGTCTGTGTCAAATACCGTATCGGTGACGGACGGCGAATATAATCTGATTACAACAAACATTCAGGGCTCTGCATCCGGAAATGGTTTTCTCATCAATACGGATGGACAGATTATCGGTATGATTTTCCAGAAGTATGCAACACAGAACAGTTCTGTCATTACGGCGGTTCCGGTGTCAATGCTGAAACAGCTGACGGAAATTCTCTGCAATAATGGGGAAATCAGTTATGCCGGAATTCACGGACAAACCGTATCTGATGAAATTTCCAAGAGTGCGGGAATTCCTGCGGGCGTATATATTACACAGGTGGATGCAAATTCTCCGGCTCTTGCAGCGGGACTTGCTGCGGGAGACGTAATCACGGAGATGAACGGACAGAAGATCAAGACAATGAGATCTGTGCATAATATGATCGCGTCACTGACTCCGGGAACGGTCATTCCGGTGACGGTTCAAAGGCAGGGCGCTGACGGATATGTGAAATTCAAGTTTGAACTGACAATTGGAGAAGCAAAATGAGATATATAAAGGATCTGAAAGACGGCGGAAGAATTCAGGATGTCTATCTCTGCAAGCACAAGCAGGCGATGGTTACCAAGAACGGAAAGCCGTATGACAGTCTGGTGCTGCAGGATCGCACAGGCACAATTGATGCCAAGGTATGGGAACCGAATTCAGAGGGCATTTCCGAATTTGATGAACTCGACTATATCTTTGTGAGCGGAAGTGTCAGTGTCTTTAACGGACAGCTGCAGGCAAATCTGCGCCAGGTGAGAAAGGCCGATGAGGGAGAATATCTTCCGGTGGATTATCTTCCGGTGACGCAGAAAAACAGACGCATGCTGTACAGCGAATTGATGGATTTTGTGAACAGCGTGAAGAATCCGTATTTGAAACAGCTTCTGGACAGCTTTTTCGTGGATGACAAGGATTTCGTGAAGAGCTTTGTGGATCATTCTGCAGCGAAGACCGTCCATCACGGATTTGTCGGCGGCCTTCTGGAACATACGGTGTCGGTTACGAAGCTTGCGGATTATATGACGCAGAATTATGCAAAGCTGGATCATGACCTTCTGATCACGGCTTCGCTTCTGCACGATATCGGAAAAACGAAAGAACTCAGCCTTTTCCCGCAAAATGACTATACGGATGACGGGCAGATGCTCGGTCATATCGTAATCGGAGCGGAAATGATCCACGATCATGCGTCAAAAATAGAGGGCTTTCCGGAGCTTCTCGAGACAGAGTTGAAGCACTGCATCCTTGCGCATCATGGAGAATATGAATATGGTTCTCCGAAGAAACCGGCCCTGATTGAGGCTCTTGCACTGAATCTTGCGGATAATGCGGATGCAAAGCTTGAGACGATGACGGAGATTCTGGAAGGCGGCGAAGACAAGAAGGATAAGTGGCTCGGATATAACCGCTTCTTTGAATCAAATGTGCGCAAGACAGAGGAATAATGCTATGAAAAAAGGTGAGTCGGCTGCAGCTCTTCGATGCTGCTTTCCGGCAACAATTCCGGTTCTGGCAGGATATATTTTCCTGGGGATCACGTATGGGATTTTGATGACGGCAAACGGATTTCCGGTCTGGCTTCCGACTTTGACGGCACTCATCATCTATACGGGGTCAATGGAATTTCTGATGGCGGATATCTTATTATCATCTTTCAATCCGCTTTCGGCATTTGTGACGGCGCTCATGGTTGGAGCCCGTCACATTTTTTATGGACTGTCAATGCTGTCAAAGTACCGGAACACGGGCTGGAAAAAATTTTATCTCATTTATACGACAAGCGACGAGACTTTTGCAGTGAACTATGCCGCGAAGATACCGGAAGGAATAGACCGCTCCTGGTATTACTTTTGGGTCTCTTTCCTTGATCAGATGTACTGGGTGGCAGGGGCGACAATTGGAGCGGTGTGCGGAACATTCATTCATTTCCCGACAGAAGGACTTGATTTTGTCATGACGGCCATGTTTCTTGTGATTTTTCTGGATCAGTGGCTGAAGGACGGAACGAAAGTCCGTACAATTCTAAAAGACCATGTCAGTGAGCTGACCGGAGTGGGTGCGTCGGTTCTGTGCCTTCTGATCTTTGGAGCGAACGATTTTATCGTGCCGACAATGATCGTAATTCTGGGTGTATTGACCTTGCTGCGACCGTGGCTTGAAGATACAAAGACGGAGGATGAAAGGACATGGAAGGCGTCTGGTCATGAAAATGATTTGGATGGAACAGATGCTGCTTTCAATAGTAAAGAACAGAAAGGAAATAAATGACAGGAACACAGATGGTAATTACGGTTGCGGTGGTAGTACTGGCGACTGTTCTTACAAGATTTACTCCATATATATTGTTCCCGGAGGGAAGAGCGGTGCCGAAGTACGTCCGCTATCTCGGAAAAGTGCTGGCACCGGCGGTATTTGGCCTTCTGGTTGTCTACTGCCTGCGCAATACACATTTCATCAGCAGTCCATCCCATGGAATACCGGAAATCCTGGCGTGCCTGGTCGTTACACTGACATTCCTGTGGAAGCGAAATATGATGATCTCCATGGCAGCGGGAACTGTTTTATATATGGTGCTGGTACAGTTGGTATTTTAGGAAACGAATGAGAGAGGAAAAATGTAACCTCCGGACCCGAATCCAAAACGATTTTGAGGGCCGGAGATTATATTTCTCCTGCACACATGACAATTCTAGCGTAAGTTGTTACAGCGGATACAAACGAAAAGAGCCTTCAGCTGGCAGACTGAAGACTCTTTTTCTATTAAGGGAAGGAGTTTTTGCTGATGAAGATTTTTTCAAACCAGTTCATTCAGCATCATGAAAATGAAAAAGATTTTAGCTCACAGATGTTTTTCATCTGACAATACAAACTATACAATGAAAATGTGTCCGTAATTCGCTAAAATTATGAATAAGTCGTGAACGTTTTTATGAACGATGGAATCGTACTGAACATATAGTTTCTATGAGCAATGGATCCCCTTTCTTATGTTGTCAGCCTGCAATTCCGATGACATTTCCGTGATATTTTCTGAGGACTGGAGCAAATTCCACACCCAGTTCCTTTGACAGTTCCTCATAGCTCGGTTTACATCCGAAGAGTTTGTAATATGTGCTGACAGCCACTTCCATCCTTTGCCTCAATTCATTGATATACATTGTGTTAGCTGACATATCAGACACCTCCTTTGTGCCGGAAATCGAATG
>CAYYEB010000085.1:0-7608 GCA_964470725.1 uncultured Lachnospiraceae bacterium
ATGCATGCGGTTGAGTTCATCGGCAATCCGGGAACTGCCCTGACCTTCAAGCACTCGCTGAAAGATCCATTTGACAACAGAAGCTTCCGCGGGATTTGGAACAAAGGTGCCGTTTTTCAGAGCGTATCCGTATGGCGCTTTCCGAAAAGGGTAGGTTCCCTCCTGAAACTGCTTTTGAATGGCCCATTTTTCATTGTCGGAAATGCTGCGGGATTCCGCCTCGGCAAAGGAGGACAGAATCGTCAGGAGAAATTCACTTCCCATCTGTCCGGTGTCGAGATGCTCCTTTTCGAAAATGATTCTGACATTTAAATTGGTAAGAACACGTACCATTTCAAGGCAGTCGGTGACGTTTCGCGCAAAACGGGAAATGGATTTGGTAAGGATGATGTCAATTTGTTCGGTTTTGCAGTCGGAAAGCAGCCGCATAAGTGCGGGACGCGTGCTCTTTTTGGTGCCGGAGATCCCCTCCTCAAGATAGATGCCGGCCAGATTCCATCCGGCATGTCCGGACACAAGAGCCATATAATGTTCACGCTGATTTTCAATGGAAGTGAGCTGGCCGTCGAGTAACGTGGAGATGCGGCAGTAGACGGCGACGCGCATGGGACGGAGGCTGGGGACAGCCGGCGGTATTGTTGTAATCTTCATGGATATGATCCTCAAAACTGATGTTCCGCAGCGGAAAGGCAAGCTGCATGTGACAGCTATGATTATGCGAAAGAAAAAGGCGGAAAGACAGTCTGATAATTTTATTTTTTGCCATGTACATTGAAGAGTTGGGGCGTATTGCAAAAATTCGCTGTGATTGACTGAACATACCCGGATGGGTACAATGTTGGTAACAAAGATTCTTATGAGGTTAGAAAATGGACAGAAAAGTAGATGTGATCAACTTAAAGAAATCAATTCTTGCGGACAACGATGCCGATGCAAAGAAGCTCCGCGAAGAATTAAAGAAGCAGGACGTCTTTTATGTGAATCTGATGTCGTCCCCGGGCTCCGGCAAGACGACGACGCTTCTTGCAACGCTTGCGCGGCTGAAAGATCATGTGCGGCCGGGCGTGATGGAGGCCGACATCGATTCGGATGTGGATGCGAAGACGATTGCGGATGCGGGGTATCCGTCCGTGCAGCTGCATACCGGCGGCATGTGCCATCTCGATGCGGATATGTCGCGGCAGGGACTTCGGGCGCTCGGAACGGAGGATGTGGATCTTGTATTTTTGGAAAATGTCGGCAACCTGGTCTGTCCTGCCGAATTTGATACCGGTGCGCAGATGAACGCAGTGATTCTGTCGGTTCCGGAGGGAGATGACAAGCCGCTCAAATATCCGCTCATGTTCGAAAAGGCAAATGTCGTTCTCATCAATAAAATAGATGCGGCGCCGGCATTTGATTTTGATCTGGAAAAGGCAAAATCGTACATTCACCAAAGAAATGCGGACATTCCGGTCTTTCCGATCTCGGCGGAAACCGGTGAGGGCGTGGATGCCTGGGTGAAATGGCTTCTGGATGCGTATGAGGACTGGAGGACGAAGAAAAATGGGAACAATTAAGGTAATTGATGTCAATCAGAGCGTCTACGCGGCCAATGATGCGGTGGCCGCGGAGGTTCGCGCGGAAAATAAGGCAAACAAGACGTTTATGATCAATGTGATGGCCTCTCCGGGCGCCGGCAAGACGACGACGCTCCTTCGGACAATCGATATGCTGAAGGACACCTATAAAATCGGAGTCATGGAAGCCGACATCGATGCGACAGTCGACGCGGAGAAGATGCAGAAGGCCGGTGTCCGCTCCATTCAGGTTCATACCGGCGGAGAATGCGCGATGGATGCTTCGATGACACAGCAGGCGATCCGGGAATTTCACACGGAGGATCTGGATCTTCTCTTCATGGAAAATGTCGGGAATCTGGTCTGCCCGGCGGAGCAGGATACCGGAGCGACAATGAATCTGGAAATATTATCCGTTCCGGAGGGGGATGACAAGCCGCTGAAATATCCGCTCATGTTCGAAGTCTGCCAGGCAGTTCTCATCAATAAGATCGATACAAAGAAATACTTTAAGTTTGATGACGAACTTGTAAAGCAGAGAATTCTCGCGAGAAATCCCAGGGCAAAGATCTTCTTCGTTTCGGCAAAGACCGGAGAGGGTTTCGATGCATGGGTCAGCTATCTGAAAGAGCAGATGGAAAAAGACATCGGATAAAACATGAAGACGGTTGCGGTTCTTCAGGTGAGGTTATTTCATGAAAATAAAGCCTTTTTCAAAAAAGACAGATCGTTCAAAAAAAGCCGGCTCAAAGGCGGAAAATGCAGTAGAGGAAACTGTCAGTGTAAAGAATACGGCAGCTTCCGAAGAGCCAAAGCAGAAGAAAAAAGAGAGCAGGGTGCGCAGAGGATGGAACGCCTTCAAAAACTGCGCGCCTCTTTATCATGTCCTGCTTTCTATGATTATGGTGCTTGTCATCGAGTGGATTTCGAGACATTCCCTGCGTTCGGCGGGAGGTTTTGTGCTTCATCATCCGATGGCATACCTCTATAACTGTTTCCTCGTCTACGTATTCTATTCCATTGTGTTTCTGACATCGAGGAGGAAATTTTGGAGAACTCTGATCACGATCCTTCTGCTGATTCTGGGATCCATCAACGGAATTCTGCTCCTCAACCGCGTCTCTCCGTTCGGATATACGGACTTTGCGATGGTCGGAGATCTTCTGACAATGCAGAATTCCAAGTATCTTTCCAAGGGACAGGTGGTGCTGATCCTTATCGTTCTGGCGGCTCTTGTCGCGTATCTTGTAATGCTCTTTCTTAAGGGAAAGAAGCAGCCGTGGAAGCTGAAGCTGCCCGTACGGCTTCTGATCGTGGTGGCCCTTTTTGTCAGCATTCCGTTTGCGACGCGGGGATGCCAGTATGCGGGATTCTTAAATTCCTATTTCGGCAATCTGGCTCAGGGTTATTCGGATTATGGTTTCCTGTACGGTTTCGGCAGCAGCATCTTCGGTATCGGAATGAGACGTCCGATCGGATACAACAGGACAAATGTGCAGAAGATTATGGAAAAGACGGATATGGGGGAGAGCGATCCGCTGACTGTCAACGGGAAGAAAGTAAATGTGGTCGTTGTGCTTCTTGAATCGTTCCTGGATCCGACCGAAGTCAAATACCTGAACCTTTCCGAGGATCCGATTCCGTATTTCCATGAGCTGCAGAACAATTATTCCTACGGGCATCTGCGTGTACCGGTTGTCGGTGCCGGAACCTGCGATACGGAATTCGAAGTGCTCACAGGTATGTCGATGCAGTTCTTCGGACCGGGCGAATATCCGCAGAAGACGATTTTGAAGGATGTTGACAGCTGCGAAAGCTTTGCATCCGATCTTTCAAAGCTCGGATACAGCAGTCATGTGGTGCACGATAACGGCGCAAACTTTTACAGCCGGAAAAATGCATTTTCCAAGATGGGATTCAACACCTTCACATCCAAGGAAATGCTGGATATCACCGATTACAATCCGATCAAGACCTGGCCGATGGACGATATCCTGATCGACTCCACAAAGGATGCGATGGATTCGACGCCGGGAGCGGACTTCACTTACACAATTACGGTTGCCACACACGGAAATTATCCGGATTATAAAGTATTTGATAATCCTGCCATCAAGGTGAAGGCGGAGGGAAAAGACGAGGCGCTCAACTATAAGTGGGAGTACTATGTCAACATGCTCCACATCGAGGATACCTGGATTAAGAATTACATCAAGATGTTAAATGACCGCAAGGAACCGACCCTCGTCATCATGTTCGGCGATCATATCCCGACGATGGGCCTTGAAAACAGAGACCTTGCGACAAACGACATCTATGAGACCAAGTACATCACCTGGAACAACTTCGGCATGGAGAAGAAGGATCGGGGGCTGACATCCTATAATCTGGTCAGCGAATATCTGGATCGCCTCGGCATTCACGGCGGTACGATGATGAACTACCACCAGTCACTCCTTGAAAAGGGAATTCCGCAGATGTCCTGGGATTACATGGATGACCTCGATATCCTGCAGTATGACCTTCTCTATGGAAAGCAGTATGCCTATAACGGGACAAATCCGTATCCGGCGACAGGAATTCAGATGGGGATTCACGACATTAAAATCGATCGAGTCTATCAGTACGGAGGACGGCTGCACATTTTCGGTGAGAACTTTACCAACTGGAGTAAGGTGTATCTGAACGGGAAGGCGGTGGATACGACCTACTATGATGGCCAGCACCTTTCCATCGATGCGGATGACATCGGAGACAGCTGTACGCTGACGGTCAATCAGATGGCCGGAGATACGATCCTCCGTTCGTCCAACCAGTTTTCCTATGAGGCCCCGTCTGAAAAGGAGGATGCGTCATGAAAATGCAGATGATACGTAAGACACGAAGAATCCTTGCAGTATCCCTGGCGATGGCACTCCTTGCGACCGGCTGCGGAAGCCGTGCGAAGGAAAATGACGGAGATGAGAGCACATCGGCGGATGACAGCGGGAAAAGGACCTATACGGTGGAGGTCATCAGCGACAGCGACGATGCGGCAAGCACACTTTCGGCCCGCGGGATCCGTGCGGCCGCCGATGAAAAACTCCGCACCGATGACAGCAATCTGAAAATTCAGTTTGAAACCGGGAAGATCACGGATAAGGATTTAAAGGAAATCGTCAAAAAGAAGCCGGATCTCATCATTGCAAACGGTGAGCGCTCCCTCGTGGCGGCGGCAAAGGCGACGACAAAGATCCCGATCGTGGCCGCCAATGTCATGAACTATCAGCAGATCGTCGGAATCGAGGCTGCGGACAGCGGTGACTGGGACAGGCTCACCGGGCGGAACATTACAGGTGTCAGTTCGGCACCCAATGTGACTGCTACGCTCTCTCTTATTATAGAGGCAACAGAAAAACTCGATTCTGTCGGCATCCTCTACACATCTTATGATGATGATGCGGTCTTTCAGGATGCACGTCTTGAAGACTATCTGGACGAGGCCGGGATTAAGTGGACGGAATACGAAGTGCCTCTTCCGGGGCAGAACGTAACCGCACAGGTTCCGCCTGCGGATACAGCCGCACTTTCCGGAAATCAGGCATCCGCGGGAACCTCGGTATCCGCGAACGGGGCAGGGGAGAGTGTCTCGGGCAACAGCGCCGCAGCAGCCGGTTCACCGGATGACGCAGCAGACAACGCAGCCACAGGTATGGTTTCTTCTAACGGAACAGCATCTGCGGCAGCGCCGGCCGCACAGCAGGTGGTTTCCTCAGACCAGGTCATCGCCCAGGCGGTCAGTGAAAACAGCGTCATCTTTGTTTCGCGGAATTCGCTTCTGTCCGGACGTGCACAGACCATCGCCACCGTTGCCCAAAATGCAGGCAAGGGAGTCATTGCAGAGGACCAGACCTTCGGACAACATGCACTTGCGACTCTCTACTCCGACCCTTATGATGAGGGATACAAGGCCGGGACCATGGCGGCCTCTATCCTGGTCGATGGGAAAAATATCGAAAAGATGAAGGTACAGAACATCGGCATCAAAGACGAGCACAAACTCTACAATGCCGACTATGCCAAAAAACTCGGGATCACATTCCCGAAATCCTTCACGGAATTCAATACGTTCTTCAAGGAGCAGAGCGTAAGTGAGAACAGTGCCGGTAAATAAAAAGTATGCTATGTTCGTCGGCAAAACATATCCCCCGGCCCTCAAAATCGTTTTGGATTCGGGTCCGGGGGATAGTTTTGTCCGACTCACATTCCGAGAATCGGTAGTAAAAAAGAAACATTTTTGTCTAAGCGGACGTGTCACAGTGGGATGTTCTGATTTTGAGCTTTAAACAAAGTTATTTATGACCCCGGTTCGCCTTCCGCCACGGCAGCGGCGACATCCCGTACACGCTCTTGAAGGCCCGCGAAAAATGCAGCTGGTTCGGATATCCGACCATCATCCCGATATCCTTCACCGATTGATTCGTCAGCTTCAGCATCTCCGCGGCTTTGACCATCCGATAATTGATCAGAAACTGCTGCGGTGAGGATCCCACGGATTTCTTGAAGAGCTTGCTGAAATACGTGCGGTCGATTCCCGAATGCCGGGCAATTTCCTCAATTGAAAGATCAGTCATATAATTATTTTCGATATAGTGCAGGGCTTCGCGAATATAGAAGTCCTGCGTTTTATTTCCTGTCTCATAATTCGGCTGCTGCACCGAACGGATCAGGGCGTCGAAGAAGAGATACAGATGTCCGATCTGGTGGAAGGCCGTCTCGGAACTGTGATTGACGAGATACTGCATTTCCTCAAACATCTGATCCCGATATTCCCTGCTTTTTGCATGATAGACCGGATGATCTGGCGAAAGACTGGACGACAGAAGAGAAGGACGCACCCGAAGACCGTCGAATTCGATCCAGATATATTCCCAGGGATGCGTATGATCCGCCACATAGGTGTTGGTCTGATCGGGAAAAATCAGAAACCCCTGTCCGCTTCGGATATTGTACGTCTGGGTAGCTCCATTGCTGTCGTCCGCCAGAAGCTGCCCGCAGCCGGATACTACATAGTGAAACAGATAGTGGTTGCGTTTGACAGGGCCGAAGGAGTGGCCCGGATCACAAAATTCCCTTCCGTATTGAAAGAGAGACAAATCAATAAAATTATCCTGTGGAAAAACGGACATCGTAAAGGTCTGACTCATGCTGCCTCCCATCTCCCTGTAGTCAGAGTTGGCATTCTTATAGATAAATATAACTCCTGAACTCGTCAGCAAAACATATCTCCCGGCGCTCAAAATCGTTTTGGATTCGCGTCCGGGAGATAGTTTTGTCTGACTCGTATCCGTATGTATTTATACCCTTATGTGACTTCTTTTCAACTATAGCATAGAAAAAACGCAAATTGAAATAAAATCGACAAAACAGGGATATTTTCGGACACATGAGAGCGGGGTATAATCTTTTCAAAAGGGCATTGCATGAAAAATATATGGAAAAGTTTGGAGGCCACACCATGGCGATTTACTACTCTGACACGAAACGAATTTTCAATATTGAGACAGCGCACACCTCCTATCAGATGATGGCGGATCCGCACGGTGTCCTGCTGCATCTGTATTACGGGCCGAGGGCGGTCGGAGATATGGATTATCTTCTGACCTTCTACGACCGGGGCTTTTCGGGAAGTCCGTATGATCTTGGTAACAATCGGACCTATTCCCTTGATGCGCTTCCGCAGGAATATCCGACGGAGGGAACCGGTGATTTCCGTTCACCGGCCCTCATCGTCGAGCATGAGGACGGCTTTCGCGGCTGTGATCTGCGCTATGCCGGTTATGAGATCCGAAATGGAAAATACTATATTCCCGGGCTTCCGGCAGTGTACGGAAGACCTGAGGATGCGTTTCCGGATCTGTCAAAAAAGCAGACAGACAGTACAGAAACGGAAAATGACGGCAATCCGGAGAACTATCAGACTTTGGAAATACATCTGCGTGACCGCTTCCGCAACCTGGATGTGTTCCTTTTATATGGTGTAATTCCGGAACTTGATATCATCACCCGA
>CAYYEB010000086.1:0-7584 GCA_964470725.1 uncultured Lachnospiraceae bacterium
GCCAAGGGCGAGGATATGGATAAGATTATGGGTCTCGAATACGGGGCCGATGATTATATTACAAAGCCGTTTAACATTCTGGAAGTCAAGGCCCGGATCAAGGCGATTCTCAGAAGAACGGCAAAACACGACGATGAAAAGAACAGACCCCGTTCCATTGAAATTAACGGACTTCGGTTGGACTGCGAAAGCCGCAGGGTCTTTGAAAACGGAAAAGAGATCAATCTGACGGCCAAGGAGTTCGATGTACTGGAACTTCTGATGTTTCACCCGAACAAGGTGTACAGCCGGGAAAATCTGCTGAACATTGTCTGGGGGTACGAATATCCCGGAGACGTACGTACCGTGGATGTACATATCCGGCGTCTCAGAGAAAAAATTGAAGAAAATCCAAGTGAACCGAAGTATGTGCATACGAAGTGGGGTGTAGGTTATTATTTCCAGGGCTGATAAAAAAACAAAATCCCGTATTCCTTTCTTTCGCAGCCTCCGTTCCAGGATTATGCTGATACTGATCCTTATGGGAATTGTACCAAGTACTATCGTATCGATGGTGGTCGTGCAAAGTTATAAGGACCGGGCGGTTTCGCTGCGCACAATGAATGTTCGAAATCAATGTGACATGCTGTGTAATACAATCGCTTCCGGAAATCTTCTGGGAGCGGAGGATACATCTCTTCTCGACAGTGATCTTTCCATATTGTCCAATATTTATAACGGAAGACTTCTGATTGTGGATTCCGATTTCCGGATCGTAAAAGATACGTATGATCTGGATATCGGGAAGACATCCATGTCCAAAGAAGTGATCAGCTGTTTTCAGCAGAAGCAGGGCAATACTCATTTTGACAGCGCAAATAATTACATTGAAGTAACTGCCCCGATTACAGAAGCCGGCAGCAGTAAAATACAGGGAGTCCTTGTGGCCTCCGTTTCGACGAATGAAATCGCACAGACTGTCCGCTACATGGAGAACCAGGGAATCATAGTTGTTGCGATTGTGATTTTGCTGGCGCTGATTTTGGGTTACTTTTTCTCCATTCTTCTGGTTCGCCCGTTCCGTCAGGTTACGAAAGCGATTGAAGACGTGACGGACGGATATGAGACAGGGGCAATTTCCGTTCCGGATTATACGGAAACCGTACAGATCACGGATGCATTCAACAAGATGCTTGAAAGAGTCCGGTCTCTGGATAACTCGCGACAGGAATTTGTTTCCAATGTATCCCATGAGCTGAAAACGCCGCTGACCAGTATGAAGGTTCTGGCGGATTCTCTGAACGGGCAGGAAAATGTTCCGATCGAGATTTATCAGGAGTTTATGGGGGATATCACGCAGGAGATTGATCGGGAAAATAAGATCATTCAGGATCTCCTGTCCATGGTGCGTATGAATGGGAAGGCTGCGAGTCTTACGATCGAAAAGACGGAGATCGGAGAACTTCTGGAGCAGATCATCAAAAGACTCAAACCGATTGCATCAAAGCGCAATATTGAACTCATTATGGACAGCTATAAACCGGTTGTGGCGGAGATTGATCCGACAAAGTTATCCCTGGCATTTTCCAACCTGATTGAAAACGGCATCAAATATAACATCGACAACGGATGGGTGCGTGTGAATCTGAAATCCGACCATAAATACTTTACGGTGACGGTATCTGACTGCGGACTTGGTATTCCGGAGGATCAGCAGTCAAGAATCTTTGAGCGTTTTTACCGGGGCGATAAGTCGCATTCCGATAAGATTGAGGGAACCGGACTGGGACTTGCGCTCACGAAGGAGGCAGTACTGATGCACCGCGGGACAATTACGGTCAGGAGTAAGGTCAGAGAGGGAAGCACTTTTACGGTGAAGATACCGCTGACGCATCAGACGCAGGCAGCCAAGTGAAATGAGGAGTAAAGGAGTAAGAGATATATTGTGAAAAAGCTTCAAAAAGGAGTCCTGCTTTTTCTGACGGCGGTTCTGTTCCTGACTCAGGGATGCGGATCCTCAGGAAAAAAGATACAAACGGATTCCGGTAAGACGTATCTGTATTATCTTTCGGATACGGGAGACTCGCTGTATCCGGTTTCCTATGAATTTGTGGGCGGATCAGCACGGAAGCAGGTCAGAGATCTGCTGACCAGACTGAGTACAGATGAAGAAAAAAAGGACTATGAGGAACTGCTGCCGTCGTCAGTGAAAATTGAAAGCTATGCCTTAAATGAAGACGGCCTTCTGACGATTGATTTTTCAGGCGGATATAATCATATGGGAAAGACGCGGGAGGTTCTGGTGCGCGCGGGAGTCGTCCGGACAATGATGCAGGTGGACGGAGTCCGAAACGTGAGGTTTACGGTCAATGGTGCACCGGCAAGGGATCCCTCCGGCAATGAACTCGGCACAATGAACTCGGATACCTTTGTGGAAAATGCCAAGCAGATCAATGCGTATAAGAACGTCAATATCAAACTGTTTTTTGCGGATCCCACGGGCAAGGAACTTCAGGAGGAATCCAGGTCGATATATTACAGCACAAGCAAACCGCTGGAGTGGGCTATTGTGGAACGGCTGATTGCGGGACCCAAGGATAATCAGAATCAGCCGACGCTTCCATCGAGTACACAGATCCTTTCCATTACCAATTCAGATGGAATCTGCTATGTGAACTTAAGCAGGGCGTTTATCACGGATGCTCTCAATATCGATGAAAAGATACCGATCTACTCTATCGTAAATTCCATCTGCGAAAGCTGCAAGGATACGAAGAGGGTGCAGTTTTCCATTGAAGGGGATACGGATATTACATTTCGGGAACATATGAATCTCAAAAAGCCATATAGACCGGATCTGACATTGGAGAAGAAATGAGATAATGTTTTGCTCGCTTATGCAGTGCTTTGAAGGAGGAGGTGGGAATGAGAAGACGACCCTTATGTATAGTATGTCTTCTTTTGATGCTCACGCTGACGGTTTTCCACGGGTTTGGTTTTCCGCTTCTTCCGGAGCCGCCCGGAAATAAAAGAGCGGATACCCTGACCCTTGAGGATGAAAATGCTCAGGTAATGATAGCGGGGAAGGTCCGGTCCTGTGAGGCGAAGGAGGAGTTCACGGATTGTATTCTGGAAAATGTGTATCTTCTGGAAAAGTCAGAACGCTGCCGGATCGGAGATGTAAGGCTGTATCTTGAAGATTCGGAAATTTATCCGGTCGGATGTAAGATAAGAGCGGAAGGAATTTTAGCCTCAATGCCGAAGGCAACCAATCCGGGACAGTTTGATGCATCACTTTACTATCGTATACGGCGGATCCGATACCGTTTGAAGAATGCCTCGGTATCGGTAATAAATCCGAACTGCGACGGATTTCGCGAAGCACTTGCCATGCTGCGGCGAAGGCTTACGCGACGGATTACGACTGTCTTCCCGAAACAGGAGGCCGGTATCCTCGCAGCCATGCTGATTGGAGATAAATCGCTGATCGGGGAAGAGAGCCGGATCCGATGGCAGATGGCGGGAGTTGTTCACATGCTTGCCATTTCGGGACTTCATCTGACCATTCTCGGAATGGGCCTTTACCGTATTTTGAAAAAGATCCGTATACCTGATACGATCGCTATTCCCGTCGCCCTTTCGACGATGCTTCTCTATTCTGTATTTACGGGGCTTGCAGTTTCTACTCTGAGAGCCTTTCTGATGTTTACGCTTCTTTTATCAGCCCGTCTTTTCGGAAGAACCTATGATCCTCTGACGGCGCTTTCCTTTGCGGCAATTCTGATTCTGCTCGACAATCCCTATTATCTGTTCTACAGCGGCTTTCAGCTTTCCTTTTCGGCCGTATTTTTCTGCATTCTGTTCGGAAAACGCAGCAAACTCATGATGAGTCTTATGCTGACAGTGGGAATGCTGCCTCTTATTTTGAATTCATTCTATGAAATCCCCTTCTACAGTATCCCGATCAATCTGATTGCGGTGCCGCTTCTGCCGTTTATTCTGGGAACCGGAATTCTCGGAACTCTCTTTGGCGGGGCTGCTGCTGTGCCCGCAACAATACTTTTACGCATGCTCGATGGTCTGCTGCGTTTTTCGGAAAAACTTCCCTGGGCTTCGGTAATTGTCGGAAAGCCGTCAGGCATATGTATCGTTCTATTCTATCTTTTCTTTTCAGTCTGGGCGTTCTATATGAAAAAGTACAGAGCCTATAAGCGGAAAATGCTTTTTCTTGCATGCGTACCGCTTCTGATCGGCATTCTTATCATTCACCCGGAAAAAAGGTTACGCATGACTTTTCTTGACGTCGGACAGGGAGATTCCTGTCTCATAGAGACGCCCCTTCGGAAAAGTATTCTGGTGGATGGAGGGTCATCGACGGTACAGGATGTCGGTACATACCGGATTCTTCCTGCTCTGAAAGCGGAAGGAGTGAGAAAGCTGGATTATCTGATCGTAACTCATATGGACAGTGATCATACGAGCGGAATTGAAGAATTACTGGATGCTGTGGCAGGCCGGAAAACGACGATGAAAGTCGGTACTGTGGTACTGCCGTATTTAAAAGAACAGGGATCGGCATATCGGAAGATGCTTGGACTTGTGAAAAAAGCCGGAGCGAGAACTCTGATTGTCAGTGACGGCGACAGAATTGCACTGGATCATTGCGAAATGAGATTTCTGAATCCGAATCCTGCAAAGGAAAGCGTTCCGGTAAATGAAAACGGACAATGCATTGTGTTCCGTTTTCGCTATCGTGCCTTCGACGCGCTTATGACCGGAGACGTGGCGGGGGACGGAGAGCAAAACGTGTTAAATGAGTGGAAGACGGAGATTCAAAATGAAAAAGTCAGAGAAGGAGGCGATGGAAGGAAAGCGGAGAAAACGCAAACCCTGGAAATCCTGAAAGTTGCGCACCACGGTTCGGAGTATTCCACTCCGGAGGAATTCCTGAAAACGGTGCGCCCTGTGCTCAGTGTTATTTCTGCCGGAAAGGGAAACCGTTACGGACACCCTTCCCCGGAACTTTTGAAAAGATTGAAAAAATCGGGAACGAGGATTTTGCGAACCGATGAAAGCGGTGCCGTCACAGTTGATACGGATGGAAGAAAGTTTCGGGTAGCAACGTATTCATGAAGAAAACGGTACGGTTCAGATATGAAAAGTGAGGTATTGTGATATAATCACCTTTGACTTTAACAGGTAACAATTAGCATGAAGTGGAAACTGTATGGTTTCGGTTTGAATGAGTTTGTATGAAAAGAAAAGTTTGGATAAAAAGTATTGCCGTAGTGATTGTTCTTGCAATTTGCGTATGCAGCCTTTTTGCTGTGTCGAGACATCCGGAGTTTTTAAGACAGGAGAAAAAGAATTCTCCCAATGCGGTGGAAGAGGCCGGTGCAGAGTCGGTGGTTTCAGAGGCCGAAAGTGTTGAGACCGCCTCGAATGAGACAATGAGCGCAGAGTCGGATGCAGATGCAGGAGCTGTATCACCGACGGATTTTGCGGAAGTATCGTATTCAGACTCTCTGATGGGGCGCAATTCCGTGATCTGGGCAATTCAGAATTATTTTTATAATGAGGACGGAACGCCGCAGGAACTGAACACGAAACGGATTACGGATATTCTTGCGGCAAAGAAATACACAATTCCGGTAAAAGATGTGGGAGATCCGTCTCAGATGATGTCGGCAAGGACCCTGTTGAAACTGACCTATCTCATCTCGGAAAACCCGAATCTTTCGGAACATGAAGTGAGCGATGCAACGCTTACAAACTGGTCCAAGGCGGTCCGGATTGAAAACGCGGATCCGAAACTTGATGAGCAGGCATCTGCACAGGAAGTGATCCGCTGCCTGTACTACATTGATGGCGGGAAACATGAGCTGACAGAACTCGAGCAGCGGTATCCGTTTTTCTATCAGGGCGCCGGTTTTTATGACGGAGCGAGCTGGAGACATTTTGACTGGCAGCATGCGAAGTTCAGCATCAACGGGCATGAGATGTGGGAAGCGGGATGCGGATTTGTCGCAACGGCGATGGCGCTTTCCTATCTGTCGGGGAAGATTATCGGCCCGGTGGATTTTATGGAAAACGGAGAATATACCGGTGACGGCGCGGCACATACGGTGGGCGTGAACAGCGCGGCCCAGTATGGAATCAAGGCACACAGAACTGCGGACTGGAAGGAAGTGGAGAGTGCCCTTCGGGATGGTCTGCCGGTCATGGTGCTGGAGACCGGGCCGAGCATGTGGGCGAAGACCGGACATTATATTCTGGTATCGGGACTTACACCGGAAGGCAAAGTAACAGTCTACAATCCGGGCGGCGATGTACATTTTCAGTATACCGCGGAAGATTACGGACTCTATTCGCCGGAACAGATTTATTCCACTGCGAATCCGGAACTGCCATATACGATCTTCGGGAGATAGTATAGGACGTGAGGCTGCCGATCCGGCTTAGGAGAGAAAGCAGAAAGTGAGTGTAAAATGGCTGGAACATCAGAACTTGCGTCAGCACTAAAAAGCGGAAATTTCCGGCACGTATATCTGCTCTACGGTGATGAGGATTACTTAAAAAAACAATACCGTGACCGGATTGTAAAGAGCCTTATGGGCGATGGATCCGACATGAACCATAACGTATACGAGGGCGGAACTGCCGAGGAAGGGGCGATCATTGATCAGGCCGAGACACTGCCTTTTTTTGCTGATCACCGTGTTATAGAAATCAATAACAGCGGGCTGTTTAAGGGAAGCGCGGAGCTTCTGCCGGACTATATGAAGTCGATTCCGGAGTATCTGTACTTTATCTTTACCGAAAAAGACGTCGACAAACGGAGCCGCCTGTACAAGGCCGTTCAAAAGAACGGGTCCTGCATCGAGATCGGAGCTCTGGGGGAAAAGGATCTCTCCACATGGGTACTTCGAACTTTAACGCGAAATCAGTTGAAAATCAGAAAGTCGGAAATGGATTATTTCCTTTCCAAAACAGGAACGGATATGAATCACATTCTTCTTGAACTTGATAAGGTGGTCAATTACTGTCAGGGAAAGGGAATGGACGTCGTGACGCAGGATGCGATTGACGCAGTGACGGAAAATCGTATGGAGAACCGTATCTTTGATATGATTTCAGCGGTGAGTTCCCATGACCGCAGAAAAGCGTTTGACCTTTATGCGGATCTTCTTGCACTGCGTGAACCTCCGATGCGGATCCTTTATCTCATCGGACGACAGTACAACCAGCTTCTGATGATCCGTGAACTGAGCTCGGATGGAGAAGGAGTAAGCCAGATTGCATCGAAAACGGGAATGCCGCCTTTTGCGGTACGGAAAAATCTTGCGATTGCAAAGAAATATTCGGCGGCTCAGCTGAAACAGTCGGTTGCGGCATGTGTGGATGCGGAGGAAAAAGTGAAGACCGGACAGATGGAAGACAGACTTGCTGTGGAACTTCTGCTGATCCGCTTCAGCAATTGAGCAGATTAAAATGAGTATGATTCTCTGCTTGACAGGCGCTTTGGTTTTGAGTACTATATTATCTGTGTGTTTCGTCCATGCCGATGAATCGTGTCTCCTGGCTAAAGACGAAGCCGTGAGAATA
>CAYYEB010000087.1:0-7478 GCA_964470725.1 uncultured Lachnospiraceae bacterium
TCCGCCTTAAACATCGCAGCATCTACAGCATAAACATCCTGCGGGTCCATACCCTTCAGTGCCGGCGCGATGATCTTATTGACATTCTCCACAGCCTTGCTGACACCTTTTCCTCCAAAACGGCTCTTATCTCCGTCGCGAAGTTCCAATGCTTCAAACTCACCTGTCGATGCACCGCTCGGAGCTGCTCCGCGGCCCATTGTGCCGTCTGTCAGATAAACCTCCGCTTCTACGGTTGGATTTCCACGGGAATCAATAATCTCTCTTCCGATAACCTTTTCAATTTCAAGGTGTCTCATCTTACTGTTCCTCCTTAAAATACTTTCTTTGTAACTCCAGCAACTACAAGATGCACCCATGTAAAGCCATTATGTGGTTGCCATAGTGACGGTTAGTTTTCCTTAACCAAGGTCATTATAAGGTGGGGAGTTAGCCTTGTCAATTGAAAGTTAGTTGTCTTTATCTTCTGTTGTTACCCTCTCTATATCAACGGGATACAGGGCCATGATCCGAGACCCGTCAGCCTCAGGCAGCGTGGATAGCCGCTCACTTCATCTGCCGATGCTCCTTCATCAGCTCGTTGCACAGCCCCACCGCATTCCATGATGCATTGACAGGTGTCAGAACCGCTTTTAAATCATCTTTTGTCATTCCGCACTCTGCGCAGACCGCCAACAGCCGATCCAGTTCATCCGCTCCAATTCCAGCAAACACAAGCAGCCGTGCCGAAAGCTCCGGCCCTTTATAATCTCCGAACGGTATGCCGGCAAAAGCGCTCTTTCCGGTTCCTTCCGCAAAGATTCCCGCCAGTTCTCCGATCGGCTTCAGATACGTCTTTCGTTCAATCACTTCCACCGCGATTCTTTTTCCCT
This sequence comes from uncultured Lachnospiraceae bacterium, assembly GCA_964470725.1. Taxonomy (GTDB): domain Bacteria; phylum Bacillota; class Clostridia; order Lachnospirales; family Lachnospiraceae; genus Chordicoccus. The sequence continues at coordinate 873 of CAYYEB010000087.1, forward strand.
GCAGTTTCTGCCGCAGGTTCAAAGCCTCATTCCGTCCGCGGCTGTCCGAAAAACCGAACAGCAGTATTTTTTTCTCAGCCATTTACATTTCCTTTAATCTCTGTTCCTTCCATGCCTTGATGGCGGCTCCCGGGCCTCCGTCAAAGACGCAGGTCCTGATCCCGCTGCTTTTCAGACGATGCAATGATCTCGGGCCGTAATTGCGTGCAATCACGATGTCCATTTTCAGACGACTCAGCTGTTTAATGATGTCGTCTGTATGGATTCCTTCCTGATTGACAGAAAACATCTGTTTCTGTTTCTTTTTTCCGTTTTCAAATGCATATATTTCAAAATATCTTGCTTCTTCAAAATTCGGCACATACCCATGTCCCGTAAATGCAACCGCGATCAACGTCGTCTCCGGGGACTTATAGATCGTCGGATCAAACCTCCGCTTCAAAAAGTTAAACATGTCTATCCTCCATTCCTGCATTGTATCATGCACATCCCGAATCCGCTACAGCCGGTTCTGTTTTTCTGACCTGAAATCGTTTTCAGTTAAATTTTTCCTATATTTCCGCCCTTTTTTCAAAATAGTTCGTACATTACGCACACTTTACATTGATATCATTTCCAAATAAAATTATAGTTATGAATCAGACTATCGCTTATTACAATGAACATGCAGAAGAATATATCGCGGCTACGCGGGATGTCAACCTGCATCGCGTTCAGGACCATTTCCTGAGCCTCATTCCACGCTGTGGGAAGATTCTCGATTTCGGCTGCGGATCCGGACGTGACGTAAAATACTTCCGAAGCAAGGGTTTTCGGGCCGAAGGCATTGATGCATCCGAGGAGATGTGCTATCACGCCTCAAAATATACCGGCACAAATGTCCGCAAGATGCTTTTTACGGATCTCAACGACATTCAGTCCTTTGACGGCATCTGGGCATGTGCCTCTCTCCTCCATCTCAATGACAGCGAACTTGCCAACGTCCTGTACAAGATCTCGCAGGCCCTCGTCGATGGCGGAATTTTATACGCTTCTTTTTTCTATGGTGAAAATGAAGAAGTCCGGGAAGGATGTTTCTATAACGACATGACGGAGCGCAAATTTCGCGGCATCCTTCGCAATGCTCCCGATCTGGTACCTGAGGAGACATGGATCTCTTCCGATATCAAAGAGAATCTGAAAAATGTCAGATGGCTGAATCTCATCCTGAGAAAGCACGACCGCACAGTTGCCGGACCGCTCAATACGGTCCCGAGTTCGGCATTTCATGCCTCTGTAGAAGAGTACTATACGTGATTTTTTATGCGCAGCATCTGAGCTGCGCATATTTTGACTCTTTCTGTATCAAAATCTGCACAATTTTTCCGTGTTTCGTTCATTTTATTTCCATAAATTTACCCGTTTCTTACATATTTCTGACCTGTCTTTCGTAAAATGTGGTAAGATATTTGTGTCTGAATCCACATAGAAAGAGAGGATTTATTATGAGTCAAAACATGTTAGCCATGATCCTTGCCGGGGGACGTGGAAGCCGTTTAAAGGACCTGACCAATAAGGTCGCCAAGCCGGCTGTCTCCTTTGGCGGAAAATACCGCATTATCGATTTTCCGCTCAGTAACTGTGCCAACAGCGGAATCGATATCGTCGGTGTTCTCACACAGTATGAATCAGTACTTCTGAACAGCTACGTTGCAGCGAGCCGTCGCTGGGGTCTCGATTCCGTAGGAAGCGGTGTCTTTGTTCTGCCGCCGCGTGAAAAAGCGGATGTGGATCTGAATGTGTACCGCGGTACTGCGGATGCCATTTCTCAGAATATCGACTTTATCGACAGCTATGATCCGGAATATCTGCTGATTCTGTCCGGCGATCATATCTATAAGATGGATTATGATGCCATGCTTCAGTTCCACAAGGAACATAACGCCAACCTTACCGTTGCCGTTATGCCGGTACCGATGAAGGAAGCCAGCCGTTTCGGTATCATGAATACGGATGGCGAAGGAAATATCGTGGAATTTGAGGAAAAGCCGGCTCATCCGAAGAGCAACCTCGCTTCCATGGGTATTTACATTTTCACATGGAAAGATCTTCGCAAGGCCCTCGTTGCCGATATGAAATCCACAGAATCAAGTCATGATTTCGGAAAAGATATTATTCCGGCATTTCTTGCTGACGGCAAGAGACTGGTTGCCTATGAGTTCAAGGGCTACTGGAAAGATGTAGGAACGATCGACTCTCTCTGGGAAGCAAATATGGACCTTCTCGACAACAGTGATCAGCTCAATCTCAACGATACCACCTGGAAAATTTACACCGAGGATGCTTCTGCGCTTCCGCAGTACATCGGACCGAATGCAACAGTTGACAACGCATATATCACCCAGGGCGCCAAAGTCAAAGGAAATGTAAAGCATTCTGTTCTCTTCACCGGTGCAGAAATTGAAGAAGGAGCCACAGTCATCGATTCCGTACTGATGCCGGGTGTTCATGTAGAATCCGGTGCAGTTGTCACACGTGCTCTTGTTGCAGATAACAAGAGAATCGGTGCAAATGCAGTTGTCGGTTCCGCAGACAGTGAGGCAATCACGCTTGTTGCGAAAAATGTGAAGGGGGTAGAATAAAATGGCAAAAGCATTTGGTATTGTCGCTTCATCATCGCCTTCCATTAAAGTGGAAGGAATGCAGGACTACCGTCCGATCGGCGCATTTTCCTTCCTCGGAAGATACCGTATCGTCGATTTTCCGATTTCCAATATGAGTAACAGCGGCATCGATCATATTCATGTATATGTAGGCAAAAATCCGCGCTCTTTAGTAGAACATCTCGGAAGCGGCCGTATTTACAATATCAACTCCAAGCGCGGCAAGCTGCAGATGCTGTTCCCGAACGAGGATTCCGTCAATGAAATCTACCATACGGATATCGCCGGCTATCTCGAAAATCTGCAGATTATCCAGAGAATGCATGAGGAGTACGTTATTATAGCTCCGGCCTATATGGTATATACGGAAAATTATGGGGATCTCCTTCAGGAGCACATCGATTCCGGCGCGGATATTTCCATTCTCTATCACAGAGTGGACGACGCAAAGGATAACTATCTCAACTGTAATATCGTCAATCTGAACCATCAGAAGGGTGTGGATTCACCTCTGGAAAGGAACATCGGAAAAGCCAAGAATCGTGACATTTCCATGGATACTTACGTCATGAAGACCTCTCTTTTCATTGACCTGGTTCAGAAGGCGGCCAAAGAGTCCTCCATGTATACACTGGCGGATGCCATCAATACCGCTATTGAAAATAAGGAACTCGACATTCGCGGAATCGCTCATCACGGTTTCTTCGCCGCGATCACAAATTTCAAGAGTTATTACGATGCAAATCTTGCGCTTCTTGATCAGAAAGAGGCCGAGAATCTGTTCCGTCCGGAATGGAGAATCTACACCAGAACAACCGACTCCTGCCCAACTACCTATTATCCGGGTTCTGAAGTCAGGAATTCCATGATCTCCAACGGCTGCCTGATCAACGGCACAGTGGAAAATTCCGTCATCGGCCGTGGTGTCAAGATCGGCAAAGGTGCAGTCATTAAAAACAGCGTCGTTCTCTCCTACGCGGAAATCGGACCTGATGTTCACCTCGAAGGACAGGTTGTCGATAAGTGGGCAAAAATCATTCATGCGGCAGATATCGATGCAGATCCTGCAAATCCGGGATACATCCGTCGCAATGATAAACTATAAGCAGAGCGAAAATTGAAAAGCAATGGAGCCGTGCGTAAGACTTATACAGTATGTTTCGCTCTATTCGCTGAAAGGAAAAAAGATGGTAAAGCACATCATTCTCTGGCAGCTCAAGGATGAGCTTTCAGATGAAGAAAAAGAAAATGTGAAAAAGGAAATCAAAGCAGGCCTTGAGGGCCTGGTCGGAAAAGTTCCGGGACTTCGTGAAGCTCATGTGCATATCAATGGTCTTCCGTCATCCAATGCGGATGTCATGCTGGACACGACACTCGATGACGAGGCTGCGCTCAAAGGATATGCGGTTCATCCGGAACATCTGGCCGTAGCAAACGGAAAAGTAAGACCGTACACAAAGACACGTACGTGCATGGATTTCACGATCTGAATCATGTAGTCAGAAAAGCTCTCCAAACTTCTAAGAAAGAAGCCCGGAGAGCTTTTTTGTGTATCGCAGCGAGATATTTTGATTCCTGGACTCAGACAATTTCAAATCAGGATCCCGTTACAGTGATCAATCTCATGTTCGATGACTTCCGCAACCCATCCTTCAAACTTTCCATGGCGTTTGACGAAATTTCTATCCTCATACTCCACTTCGATGGTCTGCCAGCGTTCCGTCTTTCTGGATCCGTCCAAGGAGAGACACTCCTCTTCGATCTCATATTTTCCGCTCTTTGCAAGAATCACCGGATTTACCATCACAATGTTTTCTTTTCCCGCATCTACGATGATAATTCTCTTGGCTACACCGATCATATTGGCAGCCATTCCGATGCATTCTTCCTTATTGGCATTTAACGTATCTTCCAGATCCTGGATCACAGGAGCATCCGCCTTTGTTGCCGGTTCACTCTTCTGCTGAAGGAAAAACATGTCACGTTCAATTGGTTTTACCATAGTTTTCATTCTCCTATTACCGCATGTCGCTGTAAATGATCCCGAAGCACTACTAAAACTGCTGTTTTGTATACTCTTCCGCTCTGCTTCCTGCATTTACAGTTCACGCCATATTTTCATCGAATAGTCTGATATTTCGCCGTTACTGTCCACTAAGACATTTTCATCACTGCATAAAATGATCAAACGCCGAAACAGCTTCTCTTATTGTACCATATCTGCAGCGATTCGGCACCTCCCGAAAAGTGAATGAAAAAAATACCTCTGCGTGCTATGATAGGAACGCAAGGAGGTACTTTATGCTGAAATACAGATATGATACACAACTTCTGATTGAAGGTCATGATCTCGATGAGGATGAAATCAGAGAATATATCACAGACCACTTTGATGGGGACAGTCTGATTGCCGCCGGCGACGAAGACCTCATCAAAATCCACTTTCACACCAATGAACCATGGAAAATACTGGAGTTCGGCGCAAGCCGCGGTGAAATTTATGATATCGTAGTCGAAGATATGGACCGTCAGTCAAGGGGCCTCAAGGGCTGATTTTCAGAAAATGAGCAGGCAGATCACACAGGCTACCGCCACACCTATGACAAACCCGACAGCTACTTCCGGAACTGTATGGCCCACTTTTTCGGGCATGGGTTTGTCAAAAAGAGGCTTTCTGCCTGCTTCTATGTCTTTCTCCCGCATCCGATTCAGAACCTTTCCCTGCTGTCCCGTCTCATAGCGTACACCAAGCGCATCATACATTACGATCATTGCCAGAAAGAAAGCGATTGCAAACTCCGTACTTCCCCACCCGTTTGTCAGTCCTGAAGAGACGGCCAGAGCCGTTACCGTTGCCGAATGCGTACTTGGCATTCCACCGCTTTCCGCCAGTTTTTTTACTGAAAATCCACCGCTTTTTGCAGATCCGATTGCTATTTTGATCACCTGAGCAGTCAGCCACGCAAAGAATGCCGATAAAAGCACACGATTCTTTAGAAGATCCATCCGTGCTTCCCTCCTGTCATCTTTTTCTCAGTCCGCAAAAATATCATCTTCACTGGCAATAGGAATATCCTGCGCTTCCTGTTCAGGATCTCTATTCTTCTTAAAATGCAGATCATCAAGATGTTTCAATACCACATCTCTTACTGCAATTCCCTTTTTCTTCAGCCATACACTATACGCAAGTACCGCGTCTGCTGCTCCTACCGCAATTGCTGCTCCCAGTAATACCTTTTCATGCTTTGTCATATTCAGTTTCTTCCTTTCTATTACCCCAGAATCGGCATGGGTAAATGACATATATTCAGTATTGTTACATATCTTAGCACTTTGCCGGTTTTGTTTTTTGTCCGATTTTTTATGTAATCAGTATAGCACGAAGCAGTAGCAAATGACAGCGTGTACCTTTCATAGTCCGGATAATTTCTGCAGCCGTGTTACTGTTCACAGTAAATTTAAACGCAAAAAAAGGCGGCACCCGAATCTTTCTCTTCGAATGCCACCTTTATGAATGAATCATATCCAATGGACTGTTCCTCCTTTTATAAAATTATGAGATATTCCACCTTATGTATATGTTGGACTGTACCTCCAATCCTGTCATCATTATCAGTTTCACATTTCTTTATTCAGAAACCTTATTTCCAACCTTATCAGATCATTGGTCCTTACCTCCATCTGATCATTTTCCAGTTGTGATAAATCTTTCCGATAAAACTTATGTGTATGTTGGTCCGTACCTCCAATTCGTAAATATATGGGGCGAATCGCTAACTTCTCTTCGGATTGTACCTCCTTTTCAGATTTCCTCCGGCGGCTTTCTCGTCCCCGCCTCATTCTTGAGGATTACTTGCCTTTCAAAAGCTTCTTACTTTGTTTTCTTTCTCTCTTTTCTTGTTGTCTATACTATACCTTATCATGCCAGATATGTCAACACTATTTTGAATTTCATTTATTTTTC
>CAYYEB010000088.1:0-5571 GCA_964470725.1 uncultured Lachnospiraceae bacterium
AATATCATGGCTCCGGTAGGAAGCCTTGAGGAATGGATCGGCTGCCGTGAGAAGCCGATTTCTCATGTGGAACAGGCCTGTGCATCCGGATATGTTGCATTCATGGATGCCTGCGACAGCGTCGCTTCCGGTAAATATGACTGTGTTCTGGTAGCCGGCGTAGAGAACCCGAAGAACTGTGTTCCGAGAGATGAACCGGCCTATCGCATGCATCCGCTTTCTGATCTCGATATGTGGTGGCACCCGGGACGTGTTCTCTTTGACTGCACGACTTACCGTTTTGACGGTGTCAGCGATAACCTTCTTACCGAAGAGAACGGCAAATATTATATTCAGCATTATGGAATCGACGAGAAAACTCTCGATGATACATATAACGCAATGGCGATTAACCTGCGCCGCGGTGCCGCCCGCAACGAGCGCGCTCTGTGCCGTGAAGAATATGCGGATATCGCGCATAAGGCAGGGTATGACGATGTGATGGAATACATGCGGTCTGATCATAATCCTCACATTACGGCATATATCCGCAAGAGCGGTTCTGTGGTTCACAACATCGCGGCCGGGGCTATCGTCGTATGCTCCGAGGAATTTGCAAGAAAAGTAAAGGCGAAAAAGCCGATCGATGTGGTTGATTATGCATCCGCTTCCAACACCGAGCGTTATAAGTGGTGCTTCCACCAGATGAACGTGGATGTACGGAAGGCTCTGGACGCAAACGGCTACGATCCGAAGGATATCGATCTTCTGATCACAACGGTTATGACCAGCGGCGAGCAGCTCGACTCTGCGGAAGTTTTCGGTTATCTTCCGGAAGGTAAGGGATATACCTACGAACTGGAGGGACGGACGGCATTTGACGGTGATACACCGATCAATCCGCACGGCGGAGATCTCTCTTTCGGCCATTCCTTTGGTGTGTCCGGTATCAGTATGCTGGGCGAGGCCATTCTTCAGATGCGCGGCGAGGCCGGCGGCTGCCAGGTACAGAAGAAAGTCAACAGATGCCTTGTACGAGGCATGGGCGGCGGACATACTACTGCAGGCATTATCCTTCAGTCCGATTTCTAAGTAGAGGAGGAAAAGAAACATGTATCGTTTAAGACCGATTTTAAAGCCTTATTATGAAGCAATGGAAGAAGGCAAAGTTCTTGGTATGAAATGTGCTGACTGCGGCGATGTGACATGGCCTCCTCTGCCTACCTGTCAGAAATGCGGCGGAACCAACGTAGACTGGGTGGATATGGGAAAGGATGCTTTTGTGGATGAAATCCGTTTTGAAGACCCGGCGATCGGAGGAGATTATACATTCCGCAAGGCAAATGATTACTTCGAGGACAGAACAACGCCGTATACCATCATGGTGGGACACTGGAAGGGCGGCACAACGCAGTTCCATGCTGCACTTTACGGCATCAATGCCGATAACCTGGAAGCGTATAACGCAAAGATCCCGTTCCCTGTCAAGGTGAAGTTTATCCAGATGAAAAAGGGATTCAAGAGCGTGGGATTTGAATGCCCGCCATTGGAGGAACTGTAAGCCAGGCGATGATCTTTCCGCCGGCTGAATAGAAAGGGGAATGAAATGAGCTATGATATGCTGCTGAGCCCGTTCAAAATCAATACGATGGAACTGAAGAACCGTGTGGTTTTTCCGGCCATGGGAGCGGGACTGTGCAATGAAAATGACTATAGCCGTATGGCGGAGTACCATGCCAGAAGAGTGCGCGGCGGATGCGCCCTCAATATGATTGAGATTTCCGCCGTGCATATCACGAGCCGCTCAAAGGGCGATCCGAATATTTATTCGGATGAATTCATTCCTCTTTTCAAGACGGTTGCGGACGCGGTGCATAAAGAAGGGGGCAAAATCGGTGTCCAGTTGTGGCATGGAGGTCGCCAGCTCTTTCTGAAGGATTTTGACGGTGATATTGTGGCTCCAAGCGCGATCCCCTGTTCCGAAGTTGTCCCCTTCAAGCCTCGCGCCCTGACAACCGACGAAGTTTATGAGCTGATTGAGGCCTATGGAGACGCGGCGGTACGCGCGAAAAAGGCCGGACTTGACTGCGTGGAAATCCATGGCGCGCATGGGTACCTCATCGATCAGTTCCTCAATGAATATACGAATAAGCGTACCGATGAATTCGGCGGAAGCTTTGAGAACCGCTGCCGCTTTGGCGTCGAGGTCGTAAAAAACGTAAGAAAAAAGGTAGGTCCGGATTATCCGATACTCATGCGTGTCAACGCGTATGAGCGATGTCTAGAACCGGGAGGAATTGAAATTAAGGAAGCGATTGAGGCTTCGAAGAAATTCGTTGCCGCAGGCGTGGACTGTCTGGACATCTCCCAGGGATCTTATGATATTGAGGATATCCAGGTGCCTCCGTACTACTATCCGGTAAAGTACAATGCCTATAATGCTGCAGAATTCAAGAAGGCAATTGATGTTCCGGTTCTTTGCGCCGGAAGACTGATTACTCCTGAAATCTGCGAAGAGGTGCTGGAAGACGGACAGGCGGATCTTGTGGGACTCGGAAGGGTTCAGCTCTGTGATCCGGATTTTGTCCGGAAAGTGCAGGAAGACCGTGTGGATGAGATTATGCACTGCATGGGCTGCAATCAGGGATGTGTCCAGCACATTTTTGATCCGTCAATGGACGGTGTGACCTGCGTCTTTCATCCGGAGACCGGCCATGAACTTTCCTATCACATTGAGCCGGCCAAGAATCCGAAGAAAATCCTTGTGATCGGTGCAGGCCCCGGCGGACTGGAAGCATCCCGCATTCTTGCGGAACGCGGTCATGATGTCACGGTCTGGGATAAGGCTCCCAGGTTCGGCGGACAGATCAATATCGCTGCCATGGCGCCGGGCAAGGAAATCATGCTCGACAATATGTACACGATGGAACTTCTGGCGAGAAAAGCGGGAGCCCGGATTCGTCTGAACTATGCGGCGACAAAGGAGAGAATCGAAAAACTCGCTCCGGATTTCATCATCAACGCAGCGGGAGGACATCCTCTTGTTCCGCCTCTTCCGGGAATTGAAAAGGCACATGATGCCTGGAAGGTCATTGCCGGACAGGATCTCATTTCTGCAGATACGGTTGCCGTCATGGGCGGAGGTCTGGTAGGCATTGAGACCATGGAAATCCTTGCTTCAGAAGGAAAGCATGTCATTCTGATTGAAATGATGGATGCGGTCGCCCGCGACATTGCGGCCTATCTGCACCAGCATACGATGTTCGAGATTCGGGACTTCGGTGTGGACGTGCATGTGAAAACAAAATGTCTTGAGGTCACGGATGAGGGCGTTCTGGTGGAACACGACGGTCAGACGTCTCTGCTCAAGGCCGGCGCGGTTGTCTGTGCACTCGGTGCAAGAAGCAATTCTGATGTGGAAGATCTTCTGAAGGACATCGATATTCCGCATGAAACCATCGGGGACGCAAAGCGCACCGGCAAAATGATGGCTTCGATTCATGCGGCAAATAAACTTGCAAGAGAGCTTTCGTAAAAAAGCTGATTGCCATACTACACCTGATGCGGTCCGGAAGGGCCGCATCTTTTGCGTTTGCGCAGGAAATGCCCCTCCTGTCTGCCATCGTCTCTCTTTAATCCGCTTCGATCTGCAGTCTCTTTAAGAATTCTCTGAGAACGGGTTTCCGGTTGGCAATCCGGTAAGCCGCGCACAGATCCAGCTCCAGATCCGCTTCATCAATATCCACAGCGACGATGTGATAGTAGCTGCTCAGCATATCGATCCTCATGCCGGAGTGCAGGAAAGAGATTCCCTTGCCCGCGGCAACAAGTTCAATTCCCTGAAGAGCGTCATTGATATAATGACTTGCATGGGGCGTAAATCCATGTCCCATACAGAGGTGCGTCACATAGTCCACGATCATCGGAGATTTCGGCCGGTTCATCAATATGAAGTCTTCATTTTCGAGTTCCTGAATGCTGACGCTTTTCTTTTTCGCAAGGGGATGGTTTTCGGGAACAATCAGCTGGATCCGGTTGTGTTCGAAGGGGACGATCCGAAGACCGGAGGCGTCCTTCGGAAGATAGACATTGAGAGCAAATACCACGTCGAGATTTCCGTTCAGGACGGACTCGCTGAGTTCCTGGGGAGTTCCTTCCGTCATCATAAAGTCCAGATCGGGATAACTTTTTGCCAGTTCTTCCCGGATATCGTAGACCGGCTTGGAATTGAAAAACCGCTGATATCCGACATGCAGCTTTGGGGTTTTCTCTTCTTCAAGGTCGAGATCCGTTCGAAACATCGAAGATGCCCTGTCGCAGCGCTCCACGATGTCCTTCGCCACAGGCAGAAAGGTCTTTCCGTCCTCTGTGAGCCTTAAGGTCTTGTAATCGCGTCGGAAAAGCTGTGTTCCAAGTTCATTTTCCAGCTCCTGAATCTGCCGGCTCAGGGCAGACTGAGAGATATAGAGCTTTTCTGCCGCTTTTGTAAAACTCTTATAGTTTGATATTTCCAGAAAATAGCGAAGTGCCGATAATTTGATAGAATCATCTCCTTTGTCTTATTTTTAAAGCTGACCTTACGAACAGGACTTTTCGTCCTTCTCGGGCAGAGCCATGACGAAATATTCTATTCAAAATGATCGTCCAGAATATCCGCAATGTCAATAAACAAACTTTTAGTATCCGTCTCTTTTCTGGTTACTGCTCACTCCTATGGTATACAGGGCCTTAAAACATGATTTGAGGACCGTACCTAGAGTTATGTCTGAACAGTAACCTTTTTTGTAAGAGACGGATGGAGTATTATACTAAGGACAAGGAATTATGGGGAGAAGCTGTGAAATGAGAGCACTGATTTTTGATATCGACGATACACTTTATGATCTGGCGGATCCTTTTGTGAGGACTTTTGAATACTATTACGGCGGAATGTATGAGATTGACGTGATAGAGCTTTTCAAGTATGTCCGTATCTACAGTGATGAGGTGTTCGAGGCTTCGGAGAGCGGCGAAATCAGCATGGATGATATGTATGCCTACCGCCTGCAGAAGGCATTTGCCAAGTTTCATCTTACACTTTCCCGGGAGGATGCGCTGAAATTCCAGCATACATATGAAGCATATCAGAAAGAGATTTCCATGAGCGACGCTATGAAGAGGTGTCTGGATGAACTGGGGAAGACCTCTGTCTTTTCAGGTCTTATTTCCAACGGAAAATATGAACATCAGATGGATAAGGTGAAGATTCTGGGGCTGACAAAGTGGTTTCCGAAGGAACATATTATCATTTCCGGCGGCTGCGGCTACAGCAAGCCGGATGTACAGATTTTCAAATATGCGGAAAAGACGTGGAATCTGGATCCGGAAACGACCTGGTATATCGGAGACACATTTCAGAATGATATTGAAGGACCAAACAAAGCGGGATGGCATACAGTCTGGTATAATCACAGGAAGAATAAGGCTCCTGAAAATGCGCCGAAGCCGGATAAAATCGTGACGACGGAGGCGGAGCTGATCAATTTGATTATGCGTTTGAGTGGAAATGAAAACAGAAGATAATGACACGAAAAGTGGCCATCATCACCGGGA
>CAYYEB010000088.1:5671-7454 GCA_964470725.1 uncultured Lachnospiraceae bacterium
TCGGCTGCATTAATTAATAGAAGTGACTTTGAGAAAGTGAGTAATAAGAGTATGACGGAAACCAGAATCTGGGAGAAATATAAACATAACGGACATGGCGGAAGAGGAGGATCCGATCACGGATCAGGCCGCAGACCGCGTCCGGAAATACACGCAAAGCACGGAACAAAGGAAACACTGAGAACACTTCTGCGTTCCATTGATCATCGGGGCTATCCGGCCTATAAGGAGCTGACCGGGCAGTATGATTTCGGGGATTTTGAACTTTGGATTGACCATGTGCAGGGAGATCCCTTTGCGGCGCCTTCTTCCGTCAGTATCCATATCAGCGGGACTAAGGCGGGTTTCCCGGAAAGCTACTGGAAGGGAGAGGCCTATGACAGGCGTGTGGCACTTCAGGATGATCTGATCCGACGGTTTCATGAGGAGATCGAGAAGTACTCTCACAGGGCCGGAGGTTCCGGGAAGAGCGGACTCATCGCCTGCTCAAATCCGGGACAGGAGATTCTGGACCGCAGTGCGTGTCAGATTGATCCGGCAACGGGAGATCTGATCTTCCGGCTTTCCGTCGGCTTTCCTGCAGCGGGACGAACGGTTCTGGCGGGGGAACTGGAGAAGATTCTGTTCCAGTTTTTACCGAAATGTGTGGAAGAGTCTCTTTTTTACCGGAATCTGAATGCAGGTGAACTTAAGAAAGTTATTTTCCTCGCGGAAGATCAGAGCGCGCTTCGAAAGAAGATGAAAGAACTGGGGCTAGCAGCCTTTGTGGCTGACGGATCCGTGCTTCCGAGAGAAAGCGGCATTTCCCAAAGACCTATGAAAGACGCCATTGCGTTTCGTTCTCCTAAGGAAGACGAAGTGGCGATTGTGCTTCCGCACAGAGGAAAGATGACGGGAATGGGAATTCCGAAGGGAATTACGCTCATCATCGGCGGAGGATATCACGGAAAGTCCACGCTGCTGCAGGCTCTGGAAAGAGGCGTGTATAATCACATCGCCGGCGACGGGCGTGAGTTTGTTCTGACGGACGCGACAGCAGTGAAGATCCGTGCCGAGGACGGAAGATGTGTGATGAAGGACGATATTTCCATGTTTATCCGCAATCTTCCGAATGGAAAGGATACGGCGGCATTTTCCACGGAAGATGCCAGCGGAAGTACGTCTCAGGCAGCGGCGGTCACGGAGGCCGTGGAAAGCGGAGCGAAGGTGCTGCTCATGGATGAGGACACCTGCGCGACGAACTTCATGGTGCGGGATGAGCTGATGCAGAGAATCGTGTCTCCGAAGGATGAACCGATCATTCCGTACAGTCAGACGATGCGGCCTCTTTATGAAGAATGCGGAATTTCAACGATTCTGGTAGCCGGGAGCTCGGGGGCATTCTTTGAGGCGGCGGATCATATCATTCAAATGGATCACTATCTGCCTTATGATGTGACCGGAAAGGTGCGGAAGATCAGCAGGACACTGCACGAAGCGTCGCTTGCGGATGGAAGAACGGAAGGCACAGAGACTTTCAGAACCGCCGCGGACGCGGCAGGCGGAGATGACACGAAGAATTCAGAGAGCACGAAGGATTCCCGCAGGATGACGGAGAAAGCAGCTGACTTTGGAACTGTGAGAGCAGCTTTCCGGTGGAATTTCTCCGACAGATGCCCTCTGCCGGGGAGAGAATTTTCCGGAAAAGACGGACGGGTGAAACATAAAAATCTGGGAAGGGACGGTTTCATGATCGGCCACTCGACCGTCGATCTTAGATGTGTGGAACAGATTGTGGACGGCG
>CAYYEB010000089.1:0-2459 GCA_964470725.1 uncultured Lachnospiraceae bacterium
TGCTGAAGTCAACCTTATTACGCTTGTGAATTCAACCGCACAATGATAAAATAAAACCTGCTCTGTATAGAATGGCACTGCAGCATATTCATCCGCTATTTCTGAGAATGATTTCCGAGATACCGGACAGTTACCCCTATTTAAGTATATTATTTCGACAATGTCAAGGAGACCGCGAAGCAATGGCCGAAGGACTCACCCTCTATAAACTGATTATTTTATACATGCTACGGAAGGTAAACTTTCCGCTTTCCAATACGCAGATCACGGATTTCATGACAGGGAAGGACTATACCGATTACTTTCATGTACAGCAGGCCTTTCATGAGCTTCTTGACTCAGGCCTCATCACAATGGAAAAGATCCGAAATACAACGCAGTATCAGTGCACCATGGAGGGCGAAAAAACTCTGGAATATTTCAGTTCCGAAATCTCCAATGCAATAAAAAAGGACATTGACGACTATCTGCGGAAGAATGCATTTGAGCTTCGCAATGAAAGCTGCACAATTGCCGACTACGAGGCTATCGAGGATGGCACATACGCCGTACACTGTATCGTGACGGAAGGATCCGTGAAGGTCATCGAACTGACCATCAATGTCGCCACGGAAGAAGAAGCGGAACGCGTCTGCTCCCGCTGGCCTGAAAAAAGTCAGGAGATCTACCTGCATATTATGACGACGCTGCTGTAACCACCTCTGGGGTCGTTGGCAAGGAGTCGTTGACAGGTTATGATGAACAAGTTGTAAACTGACGTCTACAATTTGTTCATCTAACCTGTCAACTCTGGCGGTCAACTCCGACGCTTAGTGATGTCCCTTTATCTTATCAAAGTATTCCCTGATTTCTTTCTCGTGTCCGATGTCTGTCGGTTCATAGAATTTTGTGTCTTTGATTTCATCCGGCAGGTACTGCTGATCCACCCAGTGATTCGGGTAGTCGTGGGCATATTTGTATCCGACTCCATGGCCAAGTTTTTCATGAGCCGAATAGTGGGCGTCCTGCAGATGTGCCGGCACGGTCGTCCGTGTCTTTCGCACCGAGTCTTCCGCCGCAAAGATTGCTTTATAGCTGGCATTGCTCTTCGGCGCCGTAGCCACATAGTTTGCCGCTTCGGCCAGAATGATCTGCGCCTCCGGCATCCCCACACGCTCCACAGCCTGGGCGCATGAAGTGGCTACTACGATCGCCATCGGATCGGCCAGTCCGACATCCTCCGACGCACAGATCATGATTCTCCTTGCAATGAACCGGATATCTTCTCCCGCCAGAAGCATCTTTGCCAGGTAGTATGTTGCCGCATCCGGATCCGATCCTCGCATGCTCTTGATGAATGCCGAGATCGTATCGTAATGCTGATCTCCATCCTTATCGTAGTGTACCGCCCGTTTCTGAATGCAGTCCTGGGCCACGTCCAGATCTATTATGATCTCTCCCTTATCATTGCGCTCCGTTGTCATCGCGGCAAGTTCGAGAGCATTCAGTGCAGCGCGGGCATCTCCGCCCGCCAGATCCGCCAGAAAATCTCTTGCCTCAGGCAGAAGTTTCGCGTGATAGCTTCCGAGTCCCCTGTCTTCATCCGCCATGGCGCGATCGAGAAGTGTTGCAATGTCTTCTTTGGCAAGCGGCTTTAATTCAAAGATCGTAGATCTGGACAGAAGTGCGGAGTTTACCTCAAAGTAAGGATTTTCCGTCGTGGCACCGATCAGAATCACTGTTCCGTCTTCTACGAATGGCAGTAAATAATCCTGCTGTGACTTATTGAAGCGATGAATCTCATCGATGAAAAGGATGGTCCGTTTTCCATAGCCTCCCAGTTGTTCTTTTGCAAAGGCCGTCACTTCTTCCATATCCTTCTTTCCGGAAGTCGTCGCATTGAGCTGCCGGAAATTGGCATTGGTTGTGTTTGCAATGACCTTTGCTATTGTCGTCTTTCCCGTTCCCGGAGGTCCGTAAAAGATCACTGAGCTCAGTTTATCCGCCTTGATGGCTCGATACAGCAATTTACCTTTTCCGATGATATGCTGCTGGCCTACGATTTCGTCCAGGGTCCGAGGGCGCATTCGGGAAGCAAGCGGGGCTTCGCTGCTTCTTTTGCGCGCGGCAGCATACTCGAAGAGATCCATGGTGCCGCTGTCATCTGACTTTCGTGGCATGGTTTCGTTTACCTCCTCTTATGTCGCTCATATGTCGCTGACAGGTTATGATGAACAACTTGTAAACTGGCGTCTACAATTTGTTCATCTAACCTGTCAGCTCCGACGTCTACAATTTGTTCATCTGACCTGTCAGCTCCGACGTCAGCTCCGACGTCGTCAATTGTTCATCTAAGTTGTCAGCGCCAAAGTGATAGCAAAAGAGCGGCAGATTCTCATCCGCCGCTCCCGTGTAAAAACAATTCTATTTTATGCCAGCTTGCTCTTTGCTACTTCTGTCAGAGCCTTGAAATCATCCGG
>CAYYEB010000089.1:2559-7444 GCA_964470725.1 uncultured Lachnospiraceae bacterium
TATTTTATGCCAGCTTGCTCTTTGCTACTTCTGTCAGAGCCTTGAAATCATCCGGGCTGTTGACTGCAATGTCAGCTAATACCTTGCGGTTGATGTCGACATTGGCAAGCTTTAAGCCGTGCATGAAGTTGCTGTAGTTCATGCCGTTCAGTCTTGCTGCAGCATTGATTCTTGCGATCCAGAGCTTACGGAAGTCTCTCTTTCTCTGCTTACGGCCTGCATATGAAGATGCAAGTGCACGCATGACAGACTGCTTTGCAACTCTGTACTGCTTGGATCTTGCGCCGTAGTAACCCTTAGCGAGCTTTAAGACGCGGTTTGCTTTCTTTCTATGGTTTAAACCACCTTTAATTCTAGCCATTTCTTATATCCTCCTCTAAGAATTACTGATACGGTAAAATCTTCTTCATTACCTTTGCATTTGTCGGATCAGCGATAGCTGCCTTGCGCAGGTTTCTCTTGGTTTTCCGTGACTTCTTTGTAAGGATATGGCTCTTGAAAGCCTTCATTCTCTTCAGTTTGCCGCTGCCTGTAACGTGAAAACGCTTTGCAGCTGCTCTCTTAGTCTTCATTTTTGGCATGATCGAATTCTCCTCTCTGCTTTCTCACTTCTTCTGTTTCGGTGCCAGGAACATTGTCATGAAACGGCCTTCCATCTTCGGAGGCTTGTCCACGACAGCGATATCAGAAAGTTTTTCGGCAAAATCTGACATCATCGGACGGCTGGCAGAAGTATGTGCCATTTCACGTCCGCGAAAACGGATGCTGACCTTAACCTTATTTCCTTTCTCGATGAACTTGCGTGCGGCAGCTGTCTTTGTGTTCAGGTCGTTGGTGTCAATGTTCGGAGACATTCTGACTTCCTTGACTTCCACAATCTTCTGCTTTTTGCGCGCTTCCTTGGCTTTGCGGCTCTGCTCATATTTAAACTTGTTGTAGTTAATAATCTTGCATACAGGCGGCTTTGCATGAGGTGCAATCTTGACCAGATCAAGTCCGGCCTCATTGGCCTTCTGCTGTGCCTCGCGTGCTGACATAATGCCTAATTGTTCACCATCTGTCCCGATCAGACGGACCTCGCGGTCACGAATCTGTTCGTTGATAAAATAATCGCTAATCGTTCTACCTCCTCAAAGAAAACCATCAAAAGACAAAACTTTTTCATTTCCCGGCATGGACCAGCTCTCTATCTGACGATTCTGCAGAAAAGTTTTTGTACCTTACTGCATAAAAAAAGCAGTCCGAAGACCGCCATCTCATCAGATAAATCAACTTCTGCGGATGTCTCTCCTGCCGCACCGAACGTCATATATCTGCCATAACATTCCGTACAGAGAAACTTCTCAAAAGCTGCTGTAATCAACCACAGGTCACTGTACATCGTGCCTGGGTGAGAGTGGACGCTCTGCTTGTTTTTACAACCTAAATTATTAAACACCTGAAACACTCTTCTGTCAAGCAGGATTTTACGCATTTTCCCGGAAAATCCTTGCCGGGAGGGCACGAATCAGAATATATGCTCCGATTCCGATCAGAATTCCGCTTACCGTTCCGGAAAGAATCAGGATCGGAAGATAGTAAAAAATATTGGCCGTTTCCGTAATGGCCGCTGCAACCAGCATCTGACCGATATTGTGGAAGACGCCTCCTGCCATGCTGACACCGATCACGGAAAAGAGATTGGTCTTTTTGAAAATGACCATGATAAGAAAGCTCAAAAGTCCGCCGCATAAGGAATAGATTGCTCCGAAAAGGCCGGAAAATAAAAGACCGCTCATGAGAATTCTCATGCAGTTGACTGTCAATGCCAGTTTCCAGTTCGTCCGGTACAAAAGTACCAGTACCACAAGGTTCGCAAGACCGATTTTGACTCCCGGAAGTCCCGGAGCTGCCGGAAGGAAGGATTCGATGTAGGAAAACATGAGAGCCACAACGGTCAGGATTCCCCCTAGGGCAATTTCATAGGTTGTTTTGGAAGAGGAATGCTTTTTCGATTGTTTCTTATCTGCCGACTGTTTTGTCTTTGATGTCTTACTGTGCGACTGCATCGACTCCATCGTCCTCCTTTCCCTCTGCTGCACTGTTTCCTGTAATTTCTACCACCACACGATTGGGAAGGCAGATGATGCTCTGTCCCACACGGCTTATTTTGCCCTGATCGACACAGACCTGATTTTTGCAGGAGCTTTCTTCCATGTGCACTGTTCTGTCTTTTATGACGATCTCATTATGACGTCCTGAACTATTGAGAGTAATTATTCTGTCTCGGCTCAGAGGATAAGTTCCCGTCACCTTTCCGTCCTGCCGGATCGTCACTGTTCTGTCAGACTGACTGCCTCCCCGGGCAATCAGAAAAGGACGTGCAAAAAGAAGTCCTGCTGCCAGCAGGAAGACGATCAGAAGTACGATATCCGCTTTTCGTATGACTTTTCGTTTCATATGCTTTTTCTTTTGGATTTCCGAATTCATCTTCATTTTCTCATTTCCGAACAACTTCCACATCACGGTCACTTTTGAAGTTGTCAGCAATCCCTTCTGTCACATAAAGCTTCCCGTCATCCGTCTCCAGCACAAAATCGAATTCTTCGCTATGATTTTCCCAGAATTCCTCCGCCTTATCGAGTCCCATAATAAAAAGGGATGTGGAAAGGCCGTCCGCCAGGGTTCCGTCGGAGCTTACAATCGTGGAGGAATGAATTCCATTGTCAGCCGGATAACCCGTCTTCGGATCGATGATGTGGTGATATGTCTTTCCATCCTTTTCAAAGTACCGTTCATATCCGCCTGATGTGATAACCGCCTTGTCCGACGTCGTCAAAATGCCAAGATAGGCGCTTTGGTCATCCGGATCCTCGACTGCCACACGCCAGTCGCTCCCGTCCGTCTTCGTCTTATAGGTCTGCACATTTCCGCCAAGACTCACAAGACCGCCTGTCACATGATACTGTTTAAAAATATCCATGATGCGGGAGCTGGTGTATCCCTTTGCAATTCCTCCGAGATCAATTTCCATTCCCTTCTGTCCGAAAGAAACTGTATGATCCGACGTGTCCAATTCTATCTTAGAAGCATCCGTAAGCTTCAATGCTTCTTCTATTTCAGACTTCTCAGGCACTCTGTACTTCTTTGTCGGAAATCCCCAGAGCTGCATCACCGGGTAAATCGCGATATCAAAAACTCCGTTCGTATCCTTATACAGGGAAAGTGAACGATTTATCAGATATTCCGTATCCGCCGAAAGTGTGCCCCCTCCATTCGCATTAATCTTTGAAATTTCACTTGTCTTTTTCCCTGTGGAAAGGAGATCATCCAGGCGGTGAATCTCCGCTGTTGCCGCAGTGACTGCTTTCGCTGCAGTATTTCCATAGGCCCTGATCGACATATAGGTATCCATCGCATAGACATCCTGAGAAACAGATCCGTCATCATTCGTGATCAGGTTCGAATCGGATTCCGTGCTTTCCGCCGCACTCTCCTGTGTGCTGTCCGCCTCCTGCAGGCTTTCATTTTGTAATGGCGATGCTGTATTCGTCGAATTCCCGCATCCTGCAAGTCCGATTCCGATGGAAAATGTCAAAAACGATGCCGCCAGTCTTGCCAGTAATTTGTTCTTTTTCATAAGTCCGTGCTCTCTGTTACAAAATAGCTATCATTAAGATCCCGTCAAACAATTTCATTTTTCTATAGGTGCTTAAAAGTTAGCCTTATCTAATACCGATTGAGTGTAGCACGCACGACATTTTCATGTCAATCTACTGTTTATACCGATCTGTCGCCCTATATACAGCAAAACAGCCTCTGAGGATTCCCCAGAAGCTGTTTCTATCATCGGCTATTATTCATTTATACTCATAGCGGCATCTTAGTTGCAATAATACCCCGGCAGCGGCGGCATCCCCGGTCTTCCGTGACACTTCTTATACTTCTTGCCGGAACCGCATGGGCACGGATCATTTCTTCCGATCTTCTTCGGTTTGACAATCGTGCCGGACTTCTTCTGCTCAAGATACAGCTTGTGCTGTGTCTCCTTATCGAAAATCGCATCCCATTCAGGAAGCTCGTAGAGCCAGTCGGCCTTGGCATCGACCATGTTCTTATAGAGAAGTTCCTTGTCAAATCCAAGATTGACTTCCGTATCCTCGGTCATCGTCTCGATCGGATTCTTTTCCTTCAGAGAGTCATTGATTCCGTCAAGGAATCCGACCATAACCTCTATATCGACACCATATTTTTCCGCAAGTTCCTTTACAGTTCCCCTGACCACTTCATCGGGATTCTGCAGAAGCTGTGCATAAATATTCTTTTCAATCTGAAAATAATCTCCCCAGAATCTTTCAAGCCATTTCTTATCTGCGTTCTGGTTGTATGCTTTTGTACGCCATTTTCCCAGAAGGGAATCCGGATCCACATTCAGCTCCTCCGCAAGGATTTCATTTGCCTGATTTTCCTGAGCCATATCTTACTCCTTTTACTATCCATGACAGATCAAAATGCCAAAACTTCTCGGATCTGCCTTTCTTCATTCTTTTCGTGACGACTTATCTTAGCACAGATCTGATTTTTTCACAACTTTTCATTTTTGCCGCTATACAATCACGCTCTCACCAGATTCAGCAGGATCTCAGTTGTCTTTTTCATGCCGTCAACCCAGGTATATTCCTTTGTTGTGTGCGCATTCTCATAGGCACATGCCGCCACGATGCCGCGGATTCCGTGTTCGGCAAGATGGTTATTGTCGCTTCCTCCGAACGTTTCTGTAAATTTCGGTTCCACGCCGGCCTTTCGGCAGGCCGCTGCCCAAAGTTTCGGAGCCGTTTCCTCCTTTGAAATTCTGTATGCGCTGAAACAGATATCATATGTACTTGTGATGCTTCCTCCGGCTTCC
>CAYYEB010000090.1:0-7377 GCA_964470725.1 uncultured Lachnospiraceae bacterium
ACTTCGTCTCTTAAACGTGCTGTATCAAGAAGACATCCTGTACCGATAATCTGATTTTCCTTCAATCCTGAAAGTTTCATGATTGTATAGGTAACGATATCAACCGGATTACTTACGATCACATATTTGGCCTCCGGAGATCCCTTGACAATCTGCGGAATCACATCTTCAACCAGTGTGACATTTCCCTTTGCAAGATCCAGGCGGGACTGACCCGGCTTACGGGCAGCTCCAAGAGTGAAAATAATAATATCAGAATCGGCTGTATCTTCATAATCACCGGCAACGACATCAACCGGCATCGCCATCACTGCGGATCCCTGACGAATATCCAGAGCCTCTCCCTTTGCCTTGTCCTTGAATACATCTACAAGACAAATCTGAGAAGCCATTCCCTGAACTGCAATAGTATGCGCAACCGCAGAACCGACTCTGCCAGCACCGATAATACTGATTTTAACGCCTCTGTTCATAATGATCCTCCATATGCTTAAGCTCTATGTCTTTTTTCTAAGACATTGTCATCATTCTACTCTTTCGAAGCATGTATTTCAAGACTTATTGATATTTCGATATCGATTTGTCGTATAAGTCAGTTGCAAGCGGCTGAGCTCGTCGGGTGCTTGCACACGTAAGAGCTCAGACATTTGCAACGACAACCGGTATGAGGAAAAAAGCTGCGCGAGCTGAAGCGAGCGTAGCGATTTCCGAATGCCGGTTGAGCACGGCGGGAATTGCGAAGCAATGGAGCCGTGCGTTGGACTTATACGACAACTTTCTTCACTCTCCACGATCCCTCTCCGACTGGCGTTCCGCTCTTTCCTTCTGAAGCTTCATCGAATTTTTCTTTCTGTCCTCGACCTCAGTCAGCGTTTCTCCCTGCTGGATCTGAAGATCTACACCGGTATCGTTCGGTTCATTGGCATCAAACTTGTAGTCCTTCCCCGGAAGAATTGCGTTAAGGATAATGCCCACAAGAGAACCGACTGCAAGGCCTGAAAAGCTGATCGTAACTGCTCCGACCGTAAATCCGATGCTTCCCGCATCCGAGTAATTGATACCGATGGAAAGTACAAGAATCAAAGCCGCGATAATGACATTTCTGCTCTTTGAAAAATCAACCTGTGTCTCCACGATATTTCTGACACCGACAGCGGAAATCATGCCGTAAAGCACAAGGGAAATTCCCCCGAGAGTTGCGGCCGGCATCACTTCAATGATAGCAGCGAATTTCGGACAGAAGGACAGGATCACCGCAAAGACAGCCGCGATGCGGATGACTCTCGGATCATAGACACGGGTGAGTGTCAGGACGCCTGTATTTTCTCCATATGTCGTATTGGCCGGAGCGCCAAACAGCGAGGCGACGGTTGTCGCAAGTCCATCACCTGTCAATGTTCTGTCCAGGCCCGGGTCTTGAATGAAATTGCGGTGTACAGTGGAAGAAATTGCGGAAATATCTCCGATATGCTCCATCATCGTTGCGAAGGAAATCGGCATGATCGTAATCGCAGCTGTCAGAAGAAGTCCCGTATTCACATGTCCGCTTGTAAAAATCCCGAATACGGTCCGCTTCCACTCAATCGGAAATCCGATCCATGCAGCCTTTGCCACAGGTGCAAAGTCAATAAGACCCATAACTGCGGCCGTCAGATAAGATCCCAGCACTCCCATAATGATCGGAATAATCTTCAGCATTCCGCGTCCCCAGATGTTGCAGACCACGACAATGACAACGGCAATCAGGGCCACCGGCCAGTTTGTGGCACAGTTATTGACGGCTGACTTGGACAAATTGAGTCCGATCGCTATGATAATCGGTCCGGTGACAATCGGCGGGAAAAATTTCATAACCTTATTTGCGCCGAATATCTTAAACAGAGCCGCCAGCACCAGATAGACAAGTCCGGCCAGCGCTACGCCGAAGCACGCATACGGCAGAAGCTCAGGCTCCTTATTCGGAGCAATGGCCGCGTAGCCGGCAATAAAGGCAAAAGATGAGCCCAAAAATGCCGGGACCTTACGCTTTGTGATCAAATGAAACAAAAGCGTACCGAGCCCGGCAAACAGAAGCGTTGTGGAAACACTAAGTCCGGTCAGCGCCGGAACCACTACGGTTGCCCCAAACATCGCAAACATATGCTGCAGTCCGAGAATCAGCATTCTGCCGGTTCCAAGCGTACGCGCATCATAGATTGGCTCATCACCGATTTTTACATGTTCTTTCTGCATAAGGTCCCCCTCTCATGTTGCAAATATGCATGTGACTTTATTTTAAGGTGTTACTAACCAATATTCTATTTTGAAGCCCGGACAAGTTTGATTACACCGGCTCATCGGTTCTGGCTTCTTTTTTGACGAGAAAGATAATGACAATATAAATGACTGCAACCACTCCGATGAAGGCCGCTGTTGCCACCCCTGAATGCAGCATTGCGCTTGTGTCATAGATACCGTGCAGGAACACCGCCAGAAGATATCCAATGATCAAATCCGCAACTTTCTGACCGTTTCTTCCGTAGTCCGCCGCCTTTTTCGCTCTTCCGTAAAAGAGACCGAAAACGACGGAAAATCCCATATGCGCCGGAATTGCAAGAAGCGCTCTGGAACCTGCGACGCCGAGTCCGTAACTGAAGACATATTTCACATTTTCAAAGGCCGCAAATCCGAGTGATGTGAATACGGAATAAACGATGCCGTCAAAACGGTAATTAAAATTCGGATCATTCCAGGTCCGGCGGTACATGAAGAAATATTTTGTTCCCTCTTCCACCGCTGCAACCACAACAAAATCCATCACGACCGTATAAGTCACCTTATTCTGAATTCCGCTGATTCCGAGAATTTTTTCACCGATCATTTCCAGAACAATGGACACAAGCGCCGCCAGTACGCCGCGTCCCACGCAGGCCCACAAAAGATCCGCCGGTTCCTTCTCAATACTGTCCTGATTATACACATAAATCATCAGAAAGATAGCCGGCAGAACGGCGGCCAGAATGTAGATCCACAGAATTGTGTCAAAAGGCATTAAAAAGAGCATCCGATTTTCTCCCTCATTGGTGCTGTCTGTTCTCCCCGGCTTTCAAAGAAGAACTTTTGTTTTGTGTCCGGAGGATCTTTTCGACTCAAGTCTCCATATAAGTCTTCATATCGTCCGGTACAGGTGCGGTCAGTTCCTTTCGTATCCCGTCAAAGGGTGTCCGGAACGTCGTATGATACGCATGCAGTGCCGCTCTTTGGATTCCATCAGTCGGTCCGTCTCCATAGATCGGATCCCCCAGAAGAGGGTGTCCGATCCAGGACATATGCACCCGTATCTGATGTGTCCTTCCCGTATCAATGCGAACCTCAAGCAGGGCGTATCCGTCATACTGTCTGAGCACGCGGTAATGCGTAACTGCCCGGTCTCCGTCAGCTCTTACCGTCCTTCTGATCTTGTCCTCAAACTCTCTGCTGATAGGAGCATCAATCGTGCCACTCTTCTTTTCAAAAAAGCCTTTCGCAAGAGCAAGATAAGTTTTGACCCGTTCTCCTTTTTGCGTCTGCTCGAGCATATGCGCGCAGACCGTCCGGCTTTTTCCATAAAAAATGAGCCCCGATGTATCCTTGTCCAGTCTGCCGATTGTCCGGATTTCATGGGGCTCATTGTTTTTCTCATAATACCATGCCAGATAATTCGCCAGGGAATCAGAAAAATGCCCATGTGACGGATGCACCACAATTCCCGCCGGCTTATTCAGACAAATCAGATCCTCATCCTCATACAGAATATCCAGCGGTCCCTTTGCCGGAACAATTTTTCCGGCCGGAGCATCTTCCAGACGCACCGCAAGAATATCTCCCTCGGAAAGTTTATGGTTGATCAGGACCTGTGTTCCGTTCACTGTGATACCGTTTTTCGTTCTGTACTTGGCCTTCGCAATATCATGCGCCACCAGGTGCCACCGGGACCGTATCACGTCTCTGGCAATCTTACCCGCATCCTCTTTTTTTGCAACGTATGTCAGCACTCTGCACATAAAATCATTGTAGCGGATTGCGGTTTCATTGTCTATAAATTATAGAAAAACAAGTTACATATTCCGAAAGTCCTGTCATGTTTGCCAAGCAAAATATATCTCCCGGCGCTCAAAATCGTTTTGGATTCGCGTCCGGGAGATAATATTGTCTGGCAAACATTCGTAATGCCTTTTTGGATTCAGCCAAGAATCGCCTTGTCGTTCGCGAATTCCTCGCCTGAAACTTTTTCGAATTCGTGCAGCAGGCTTTCCACTGTCAGATTCTTTTTATCCTCACCGCCGATATCGAGAATGATCTTGCCTTCATTCATCATGATCAGCCGGTTGCCGTGAGCAATGGCATCTTTCATGTTGTGAGTTACCATAAGAGTTGTCAAATGATCGTTTGAAACGACTGCCTCGGTAGCATTCAGGACTTTTTCCGCTGTCTTCGGATCGAGAGCCGCCGTATGTTCATCGAGAAGAAGGATCTTCGGCTTCTGAAGAGTTGCCATCAGAAGCGTCAGCGCCTGTCTCTGACCGCCGGAAAGAAGTCCGACTTTCGCCGTCAGGCGGTTTTCAAGGCCGAGATTTAAGATTTTCAGTTTTTCTCTGTACTCTTCTCTTTCTCCTGCCGTCACTTCCCATCCGAGGCCGCGTCGTTTTCCTCTGCGCTTTGCCAGAGCAAGGTTTTCATCAATCTGCATGGTAGCTGCTGTTCCCGTCATCGGATCCTGAAATACCCGCCCGACCACTGCCGCACGCTTGTAATCCGGAAGCCCGGTCACATCCTTTCCGTCGATAATGATGGAACCGGAATCCACCGGCCACACTCCGGCAATGGCATTCAGCATAGTGGACTTTCCTGCGCCGTTTCCTCCGATTACCGTGACAAAGTCACCGTCATCCAATTTTAAATCAATTCCGTTTAATGCCCGCTTCTCATTGATCGTTCCGGGATTAAATGTCTTTGTAATATTTTTCAGTTCCAGCATCTTACTTTCCCTCCGCGTTTCTCGAATTTCTCGCGGCTTTCTTGAACGAACTCTTTGCCTGTCCGCGCAGATACGGAACCGCCAGGAAGATCGCGACAATGATTGCGGTAAACAGCTTCATCAGGTTTGCATCCAGTTTCAGCCACAGAACAAGAGTATATACAATATAGTATGCAATGCCTCCGACGATGACGAAAATCAGATGTCCCGCAAAGTTCAGGTGCTTTCCCATAATAGCCTCGCCGAATACCTCGCCTATAATTACGGCAGCAAGACCGATGACGATCGATCCGCGTCCTGCATTGACATCGGCAAATCCGGAATACTGGGAGCTGAGTGCTCCGGCCAGAGAAACAAGACCATTGGAAATAGCAAGTCCCAGGACTGTCATGGCATTGATATTGATTCCCTGCGCCTTTGCCATTTCATGGTTACAACCGGTTGCACGCAGGGCGGAACCCAATTCCGTTCCAAAGAACCAGTACATGAATACAATGACAATCGCTACGAAAATGCCGCCGATCAGGATTGACTTCGGCACATTGAGACCGCTCATCACCAGATTCACGCTGTTTCCGTTGATGGCCGTGTTCGCCTTAAATTTCATAATGGCAAGATTGATGGAGTACAGGGCATACTGTGTCAGAATTCCGGCAAGAATTGCAGGGATTCCCAGTTTGGTATGCAGAAGTCCCGTCACCGTTCCGGCACAAATTCCAACGATCGTCGCAACAAGAAGCGATGCCCAGGGACTCCACCCCGCCAGTATCAGCATCGCCGAGACAGCGCCGCCCGTTGCGAAAGTTCCGTCGACAGACAGATCAGCGATATCCAGCAGACGAAACGTGATATAAACTCCGAGAGCCATAATGCCCCAGAAAAGTCCCTGTGCAACCGCTGCCGGAAGTCTTCCTGCAAGATCAAGAAGACTTAAGGATGAAAAATATGCAGCCATGAAAATAACCTCCCATACGTGTCACTGCAGTGGCATTCATCATTGCCCCGCATTTCTTTATCTTTATGTCCTGTGAGAAAAAGAGACTGCCGCACAATACATCGTGCAGCAGCCCCATTCCGTATCATCAGGATTCTGTCGAGGAAGCCTCAGAAGAAGCGTCCGGTGTATATGCCTTATAACCATCCGGAACCGTAAGGCCCAGGGCCTTCACTCTGTCCGCATCATATTCCTTCACAGGGTTATCATAATATTCGATCGGCATGTCAGAGATCTTCTTTTCTCCTCTCAAGATCTGGCCTGCCATCTTTCCTGTCTTTTCACCGAGGCCGTAATAATCAATCGAAAGAGTTGCAATGCCGCAGCCGGACATGATGCCTTCCTCGCCGCAGACAATCGGTTTCTTGGCATTGGATGCCACATTGTTGATTGCCTGTGTGCAGGATGCCGCCGTATTATCTGTCGGGATGTAAAGTACATCGCTGTTGGAGCAGGCTTCCTGTGTGACCGAGGTAACATCATTTGAATCGGAGAACGTATAAACCTTCACTGTCAGTCCGTCTTTTTCCGCATACTTCTGAACTTCATCCGCCTGATATTTGGAATTCGGTTCTGCGGAGCAGTAAAGAATCCCGAGTTTCTTTGCATTCGGAACAAAGTCTTTGATGATCTTTTCCTGCTGGTCAAGAGGAGCAAGATCAGATGTTCCGGAAATATTGCCTCCGACTGTTCCGTCAAAGTTATTCAGATTTAATGCCACACCGTATTCCGTAATGGAAGTTCCGAGAATCGGAATATCCTTTGTTGCCGCTGCCGCCGACTGAAGAGACGCGGTTGCATTGGCAAGGATCAGATCGCATTTTTCGGAAACCAGGTTCTGGGCAATTGTCGCCGCCGTTGATGCATCGCCCTGCGCATTCTGTTCGTCAAATTTCACCTTATCTCCAAATTCCTTGGTCAGCTCATCCTTAAAGCCCTTGGTTGCAGCGTCCAGAGCCGGATGCTGTACCAGCTGGCTGATTCCGATCAGATAGGAATCCTTGGAAGCTGTCGCTGCCGCTGTGGATCCGGCCTCAGCTGTAGAAGTTGCCGCAGCAGAGGATGTCGTTGTCGATGTCGAAGAGCTGCTTCCGCATGCAGCAAGTCCGAGTGTCATAACGCCTGCCAGAGCGGCTGCCAGAATCTTTCCATATCTTTTCATACCCTTACCTCCCTGTTTTTCGCGCCAACGCGTTGGTGCGCTAAAGTATTTAGGCATACTATACCGGCTTCAACGGCAAAAGTCAACCATTACCTTGGAAAGACCGAAGGCGATGGACGGTTCTATGTTACTGTTCTTTTCCTAAGGTATACAGGGTCTCAGATCATGGTCTGATTGTTCCGGGCGTCCGAGTGACGCCGGTTATTAATGAATGCAAGCCCTCTG
>CAYYEB010000091.1:0-7371 GCA_964470725.1 uncultured Lachnospiraceae bacterium
TGCGGTCGGTCTGACCGTGACGCATGATATAGATCATAGTTTATATTTCTCTTCTTTCCTATTATCCGGTGATTCCGGCTAGACATTTGAAACTTCTCTGTGCTCCGATGATTTGCTGTTTCTGCCGCTAACTTCAAATTCTCTGTTTTTCATGATTTTACGGTGTTCAGTTCACTCATTCTTTTCTATAATATACAACTATCGATCAACGTGAACATCGGAGGAACCAGCAGCAGGAGGAACTAGTATGCGGATTTTATTTGCACCAATGGAAGGTTTCACCGGCTATACATTTCGAAACGTCCATCACAGGTTTTATGCGGGCATTGCCGAATACTATACGCCCTTTCTTGCCCTCCGTCAGACCCGGAAATGGAAAACCCGTGAAAGAAAGGACATCGATCCCGCAAATAACGAGGGAATTTCCGTCATTCCGCAGCTTCTGACAAACAAGGCCGACGATTTTCTTTGGGCCGCCGAAAGCCTCGCATCCATGGGATACCATGAAATCAATCTGAATCTCGGCTGCCCTTCGTCAACGGTTGTGACAAAGCACAAGGGAGCCGGATTTCTGGACGATCCGGAGGAACTTGATGCTTTCTTTTCACAGGTTTTTGCAAACCTCCCGCCGGGTCTTTGTATCTCGGTAAAGACCCGTTTAGGAATTGCCGACAGCTCAGAAATGGAAGAGCTTCTTCCGGTATTTAATCACTACCCGCTAAAAATCTTTTCGTATTTGTATAAGCAAATATTAATGGACCCTATCTTTTTTGTAAAGAAAGCAAAAGCTCCGGATATCCGTTTTTCAACAGATATCCGAAGCTTTTTTTCGCGATCAGTTTCCTGCCAGTGAAACCTGGACATTACCCTGCATCGGTTCATCTGAAGTTCCGTTCTTTTTCTTAAACTTCCTGTCCTTTCCGATATAGATCAGAAGTGTCAGCACCGCACATACAATTGCAATGCCGGCCAGCACTATAAGATCATTGGCAATCGAAGTGTTGCCTGCGATTGCGCCGCGGAATGCATCCACCGTATAACTGAACGGAATGTAATCATGGATCCAGCCTGCATAGTGACTGGATATCTCCAGAGGATACGTTCCTCCTGAAGCACTCAGCTGCACAACGGTAAGAATGAGACCGATATACGATCCGATAGGTCCAAGTCCGATATTGAGGAAGGTGAAGATCGACATGAATGCCACGGACGTCAGCAATGTGGTCAAAACCATTTCTCCCGCATGAAGGACCGTAAAGCCGAGGATTCCATGGAGCGCGATCAGCATCACCAGACCGGCTGCCAGAGCAAGCGGATAAAGGATCGATACCTTGCTGATCCACCAATCCACTCCGTTCTTCGTATCCGCATCGCGCTTGCCGATCGGGAACATCATACAGCTTGCGATGCAGACAACCCAAAGACCCACACTCATCATATAGGGCGCCATGCCGTAGCCGTTCTTCTTAACCTCTGTGATCTTGGTCTCTTTTGCATTTACCGGATTTGCAAACATATTCGCGGTCTTCTTGCTGACCTTCTGTTTGCTCAGCTTATCCGCACTGTCGTTTAATCCTTTAGCAAGTGTGGAAGCGCCGTCCTGAAGCTTGCCCAGATTCTGAGTCACCTTCTCACTTCCTGCCGCAAGCTGAGATGCACCGCCTGAAATCTTTCCTGCGCCGTCTGTCAGCTGCTTCTGTCCGGAAGTCAGCTGGCCGCTGTTTTGTGTCAGCTGATCGAGGCCGCTTTGCAGTTTTACGGTACCTGCTGCAAGCTGGGATGCACCATTCGATACACTGGAAACGCCTGAACTTAAAGAACTTCCTGCCTGCTGAATCTGACTGCTGGCCGCTGTAAGCTTCGGGCTGTTTGAGCTCAGTGTACCGGCACCGTCCACAAGCTTCTTCACTCCTTCGGAAGCCTGAGGAAGTGCTGCCGTGGAAGTGTTCAGCTTGTTCATGGCATCTCCCAGAGAACCGATTCCCTGATCGAGTTTTTCTGCACCGGCCGAAGCGCTTGCGAGTGCTGCACTCAATTGTCCGATACCGGAACTGGCGGAGCCCGGATTCATCGAAGCGACCTTCGCTGACATCTGTGTCAGGGCCGCGCCTGTCGCTTCCAGAGAAGCTGCCGATGCGGAAAGAGCTGCCTCATCTTTACTGAGTATCCCGGCCGTCTCACTCAATGCCGCTTTCGCTGACGCTGCCGCGCCGCTGCCGCTTACGGAAACCGCTTTGGCCGAAACCTTCCGACTGTTTAAGGAAGATACCAGTGAAGCCTTTTCATCCTCCGAAAGGGATGAACCTTCCACCGTGCTGATCGCCTGATCAATCGCGCTGTTTGCCTCGGTCACATTTGCCTCAACCTGTGCATTTGCCTGCTCTTCCGCGGACTGAACGGTACTGTTTACCGCTTCATCTATCTGTGCAGATGCGCTTTTTACACTTTCTTCGGCCATTTTCAATCCGGGGATCGCGCCCTTCAGGGCTTCCGCATTCTTCTGCGCCGCCGTCGCCGTCTGATCGAGTCCGGAAGTCAGATTCTTAAGGGCATCCGTTGAAGAAGACGCCGTAAGCGAATTTACCGAAGTTGATATCTGTTTCAGTCCGGCGCTCAAAGAATCCGCACCTGCTTTTAACGAATTTTTATTATTCGGATCACTGATATTATAAGAAATCTGATTGACGGCATTTGATACCTGTCCCAGATTTTCCAATGCCTTAAGCTGTGATACACCGCCTGCAAGCTGATCCGCGCCCTGCACATATTGGTTTACGGAATTGCTGTAGGTATTGACTCCGGACACATATTTATCGGCGCCATCCTTCAATGTGGAGGAACCGTCTGCCAGCTTGGCCGCGCCATCGTTCAGTGTCTTTGAACCATCGGCTGCAGAGGCAACGCCATCCGTATATTTTTTAAGTCCCTCATCCACTTTCTGACTTCCGGAGACGAAGGTCAGTGTGCTGTCCGACAGCTTATTCAGATTTTCCGTAATCTGGCTGCTGCCGTCTTTTAACTGTACGCTGCCGCTGTTGATCTGATTTGAACCGTCGGCCGCCTTTTTGATTCCCGAGGAACTTGACTTGACAACAGATACAAGAATGTCGGCATAGTTTTTTGTCACTGCGGTCGAAACGGAGCTCTTCATCTGGTTCATGCCGGATTCCGTGAATTTCGCTCCCATGAAGTTTTTGGCCGGATTTGTATAGTAATGAATGGTTGCCTTTTTCGGAATATCATCCAGTACCGTCGTGGCATTTTCGGAAAAATCTTTCGGAATTTCCACAACCATGTAATACTTTCCGCTTTTCAGTTTTTTTCGGGCAGACGACATCTTCTCGGTCTGAAAATCCATGGCCTTATTTTTTTCCAGATTCTTCGTTAATGTTTTACCGATATTAACTTCCCTGCCGTTAAAATCCACCGGTTTATCTTCGTTTACAATGGCCACCGGCATCTTATCCATTTTCCCGTAAGGATCCCATACTGACCCTAAGAAAATAACAGTATAAATTGCCGGTATCAGCATAAGAGCAATCAATACGATAATGGAAAATTTATTACTGATTATTTTCTTCCATGCCTTTTTCAAAGCTTCTTCTCTCCTTTCCGCAACACTCTATCGATATCAAGATTCATCGTTTACTAATAAACATCATGTTGATTAATGGCAACATTTGCATTATAGTAAGGGAAGATTTACAGCACAAGCACCAATGTTGTATTTGCTGTGCAGTAATAGACATATTGCTTATTATCTGTTTATCAGCTGCCGTAAAAAAACGACATTGTCATGCAAATGTACAGTTATCAGAAGTCCGTCTTTGGTATTGCACATGTTCATAACGGGGAAACTATATGGAAAAGAAGAAAACAGACCGTCGGATCAGAAAAACGGAAGCTCAGCTCAGAAAAGGATTACTGGAATTGCTGAAAAAAAAGAAGATCCAGGACATCACGGTCCAGGAACTGGTTGACGAAGTGGATATTAACCGCTCGACCTTTTATTTACATTATAAGGATATTTATGATCTTCTGGAGCACATTGAACAGGATTACTTCGCCTCTTTCAATGCTTTTATGGCATCCCATGAAATAGAAAAGGGAAGCGAACCGGTCAATCACAGCAGAGTCGTCCAGGCTCTCATTGACTATTTTAAGTTTTTAAAAGAAAATAAAGATCTGATCACTGTTCTGATCGGATATAATGGAGATCCGTCCTTCAGCAGGCGTCAGATCCAGAAGCTCACTACAACTGTCTGCGACTGGATGTACGATGATCTGCATATAAAAAAGGACCGGCAAAGCGAGGATGTCTTTGAATACTGCATTTACGGATCCATCGGATTGGTTCGGAACTGGGTGATCAACGGGTATAATGAACCGCCTGAACTGATAGGAACTCTCGCAGGCAATATCATTGTATCCACGGTTCAGAAGTTTTGTCCGCGCATCGATAATGGAGGAGAACCTGTCTCATGCTGAACTGTCTGATTGTAGGTCTAGGCGGCGCACTGGGCGCCGTCTGCCGTTATCTTATCACACTGCTTCC
The DNA here is from genome assembly GCA_964470725.1 of uncultured Lachnospiraceae bacterium. Taxonomy (GTDB): domain Bacteria; phylum Bacillota; class Clostridia; order Lachnospirales; family Lachnospiraceae; genus Chordicoccus. The sequence continues at coordinate 4,556 of CAYYEB010000091.1, forward strand.
GATGAATCCGGAAAACGGTTTTCCTGTCAAAACCTTTCTGATTAATATCGCCGGATCTTTTCTCATCGGAATTGTAGCGGCTCTGGCCGCTAAAAATTCTCTTGACTCCCGGCTTGTATTATTTCTCAAAGTCGGAATCTGCGGAGGTTTTACGACTTTCTCGTCCTTTGCTCTTGAAACCGAAGGACTGATCCAGAAGGGAAGCAACGGAATTGTGTTTCTTTATGCGGCTCTCAGCATCATTCTCGGCATTCTTGCAGTGATGGCGGCCGAAAAGCTCGTGTGATCCTTTTCATCCTGATATCAAATCCAGGGGAGAACCCATGTCCGGCATTGCCGGAGTCTCCGGATCCGGAATTTGCAGAAAGTTGCATTTTCTTTCATTTTTAACTATAATGAGACCTAATCTTATTATTTTGAAAGTGTATAAAACGATGGAAAATATCTACTCCTCCATGTCACCAGAACTCGTAGAGGAAATATTAAATGCATTGGCGAGCGTTTATATCTCCATGATAGACGTCGATTTTCAAACGGGAAAACTGTATCCCATCACTCTCCCTCCGGAAGTAATGTCATATATGGCCAATGCCAAAGACTATCGTTCTGTTGTGCCGCTTTTTGTTTCACAGTCCGTTTCCAAAGACTTTCGCAGCGCAGTTCAGAAGTTTATGGATCCGGACACCATTGAAGATCGTCTTTCCTCCACAGGTGTTCTGACCACCAATTATATCGGCGAAAAACTCGGCTGGCTGCGGATCCGTTTCATTCCTTCACAGGTGGATTCCAACGGCAGAGTGCTGCATGCCGTATTCTGCACACAGGATATCAATAAGGAAAAAGAGCAGGAAAGAGAAATGAACTATCTGGTCGAACACGATCCGCTGACACGTGTCTATAACCGGACTGCTTTTTTACGCCTCTCTTCTCACATGAAGGCAGATGCCGCACCATTTACTTTTCTCATGATTGATGTGGATTCTTTCAAGAAATGTAATGATACATACGGACACACCATGGGAGACCGTGTTCTGGCAAGAGTTTCTTCTCTTCTTGTCAATTTTTTCAGAGCATCAGACTTTGTATTTCGCATGGGCGGAGACGAATTTGCCATGTTCCTGCCCGGCTGTTCACGTGAACGGGGAGCTGTTGCCGTAATAAACAAGATAAATCAGATTAACAGCTCACTGATGCATCCTCAAAGAGATCTTCCGCCTGTTTCACTGAGTGTAGGCATGTCTTTTTCACCGGCAGGCTATCAGGATCGTCTGTACAGCGAAGCCGACATGGCGCTCTATGATGCGAAGCGTCTTGGCGGCGGTCAATGTCGAATCTTTGCACAGGAGACCATTCAGATGGAGGACCAATCTTCTTTATAACAATTGAGAAAAAGTATCTCCCGGACGCGAATTCAAAACGATTTTAAGCGCCGGGAGACACTTTTTTCTCAATTGCAGCCTGCCTATGCTGTTCCTAATGGTAGGCAAAATGCCGAAAAAAAGCCTCTGCCGGGATTGCTCCCGCCAGAGGCTTTTTGTGAATGAAATAAATTAAATTTACTTGACTTCAATCTGATTTGCTTCATCCTTCTTCTCAACAGCCGCATTCTTATGCGGAACATTGAGTGTCAGGACACCGTTCTCATACTTTGCACTGATCTCTTCAGGCTTGACGTCCTTGCCCACATTGAAAGCTCTTGCATAAGAGGATTCAGTGCGTTCACGGCGAACAAACTTGCCTGTCTTTTCGTCCTTCTTGTCATTGTTCTCGCTATGAGAAGCGCTGACAGTCAGGATACCGTCCTTCAGTCCGACATTGATGTCTTTCTTATCGAAGCCCGGCAGATCAGCCGTTACAGTGAAGTGATCTCCGTTGTCGACAACATCGGTCTTCATTGCGTTCTTCTGCATCATCTGATTCATATGATTGAAAGAATGGCGAAGAGCCTTTGCGTATCTTCTTCCTTCCTTTCTTTCATGACGATCAATGCTCTTTGCAGTTTCAATTTCATCCTTTGTAGGTTCAGCATCTACCAGAGAAATTACATCATCAAACGGATCGTAAAAATCATCCATCAAATCATCAAAATCATTTGTCCAAACCATAGGCATAAACATAAGTCATTCCTCCTTCTGTTAGCGAGGGTCTTAACCGTTGTTTTTAGCGGCCGGCTCTTACCAAATGTTTTTGTATCATTTAATTGTCATTCATTTGATTCGGAAGAAATTCGATTCAGATTCAATCCTTCGGAACCTTTCCGGAAGTTTTCTTTCGGACGATCCCTTTGGATCTTCTCCTTATCTCTTTCCCTCTTTTCAATTGTTGTTATAGCTCAAATAGAACAAATAGTCAAGGGGCGATTTTGAAGTTCACAGAATCGTCACATATGACGTTTTACTCATCGTAAAGATCACTTGTCAGGTAGTGGTCTCCGCCGTCCGGAATAATAACTACAATGTTCTTTCCGGCATTTTCCGGACGTTTTGCCACCTGCTCTGCCGCCCAGAGAGCCGCGCCGGCGCTGATGCCCACCGTAAAACCTTCAAGTTTCGGGATTCTTCTTGCCACATCATAGGCATCGTCATCCGTCACATCAATAACTTCATTGAAAAGACTTGTGTCCGTCACTGGCGGCGTCGCGCCTCCGCCGATACCCTGAATCTTGTGCGGTCCCGGCTTACCACCGTTTAACACCGCGGAGCCTGCAGGTTCCACTGCAATAATCTGCACATTCGGATTCTTTTCACGAAGATACTTTCCGGCTCCGCTGATCGTTCCTCCGGTTCCGGTCGCGGCAACGAAAATATCTACCTTTC
>CAYYEB010000092.1:0-7302 GCA_964470725.1 uncultured Lachnospiraceae bacterium
CCGGAAAAGGTATATAATAGATATAGCTTTTCCGGGAGGTGTTTGTATGACAAACGAAGAGAAAATAGCAGAACTGCAAAACATTATAGATACGCATCATGACATTGTCTTTTTCGGCGGGGCCGGAGTTTCCACGGAGAGCGGGATACCGGATTTTCGCTCACAGGACGGCCTGTATCATATGAAATACAAGTATCCGCCGGAGACGATTATCAGTCATACATTTTTTGAACGGAATCCGGAGGAATTTTATCGCTTCTACAAAGACAAAATGCTGATCCTTGATGCAAAGCCCAATGCGGCACATAAAAAACTTGCCGAATTGGAACAGGCAGGGAAGCTCGATGCGGTAGTCACCCAGAACATTGACGGACTTCATCAGAAAGCCGGAAGCAAAAAAGTTTATGAACTCCACGGATCGGTGCTTCGCAACTACTGCACCCGCTGCCATAAGTTCTTCGATGCGGAATACATTAAAAATTCAGAAGGAATTCCAAGATGTGATGAGTGCGGAGGCATTGTGAAACCGGACGTCGTATTATATGAAGAAAGTCTTGATATGGACATTGTGAACGGGGCAGTCAATGCGATCCGCCACGCGGACTGCCTGATCATCGGAGGCACTTCTCTGGTTGTCTATCCGGCAGCGGGTCTTATTGACTACTTTAGCGGAGATAAACTTGTCCTCATCAACAAATCCTCCACAGGCCGTGATGCGCAGGCGGACCTTGCCATCAGCGCTCCGATCGGAGAAGTTCTCGGGCAGATTCAGGTTCGCTGATAAAAAACTCTTGCACAACCCCAGTTTGAGCAGTATACTTAATCTTCGTGAGACTTTATACATGATCCTTGCTTTTCATGACACTGATACGCAGTATATTGGAAAGCCAAAGGCCATAAGGAGGAAAAAAGATGAGCAACTACGAATTGGCACTGGTTGTCAACGCAAAAATTGATGACGATGCACGCGCAGCAGTTGTCGACAGAGCAAAGGCTCTGATCGAGCGCTTTGGCGGCAAAGTCGGTGAGACTGAAGAATGGGGTAAGCGCAAGCTTGCTTATGAAATTCAGAAGATGAATGAGGGCTACTATTATTTCATCCAGTTTGAGGCTGAAACAAGCGCTCCGGCTGAAATTGAGTCCCGTATGAGAATTGCAGACAACGTTCTCAGATATCTGATCGTCAAGAAGGACGAAAGAGATACATTCTCTGTAGCTCCGGAAAAGGCTGAGAAGACTGAGGAAGCTGCTCCGGCAGAAGCTAAGGCTGAGGAGAAGGCAGAAGAGGCTGCTCCGGCTGAAGAGAAGACAGAAGAGACTTCTGAAGAAGCAAAGGCAGAATAATAGAACTTTCCCCATTAAGGTAAATGACTTAGGGGAAGCGAACTGTTTTGCTTTCTTGCACGTATCACAGATGAAAAAGAGGTAATCTATGAATACAATTATTTTAATGGGAAGATTAACAAGAGATCCGGATATCCGTTATTCCGCAGGAGAAAATCCGACGGGTGTGGCCCGCTTTTCTCTGGCCGTGGATCGCAGATTCAAACGGGACGGACAGCCGGATGCGGATTTCTTTAACTGTGTCGCTTTCGGGCGGCAGGCTGAGTTTGCTGAGAAATACCTGCATAAGGGAATTAAGATGGTAGTTCAGGGCAGACTTCAGAATGATAACTATCAGAACAGAGACGGTCAGATGGTATATCGGGATCAGATCGTTGTGGAAAACATGGAATTTGCCGAAAGCCGTGCAGTGAGCCAGCAGACAGCAAGTTCCTACCAGGCGCCTGCAGGCGCGGATCGCGCAGCGCAGCAGCCGGGCGGCGGATCTGAACCGGATACCGGGGCTGACGGATTTATGAATATCCCGGACAGCATCAGCGAGGAACTTCCGTTCAACTGATTTTGTTTCGGTTTCGTATTGTTCCTTCATTCAGGGGAACATGAAAGGAGAAAAAATGGCTTACCAGAGAAATAATGAAGGCGGCTATAGAAGAAAGGGCGGCTTCCGCAGAAGAAGAAAGGTATGCGTATTCTGCGGCGATAAAGAACATGCAATCAGCTACAAGGATGTAAAGAAGCTTCAGAGATATATCTCCGAGCGTGGCAAGATCCTTCCGAGAAGAATCACAGGAAACTGCGCAAAGCATCAGAGAGAGCTGACAACAGCCATCAAGAGAGCTCGTCATCTCGCTATCCTTCCATACGTACAGGATTGATATAATGTGAAGCGGAAAACTATCTCCCGGACGCGAATCCAAAATGATTTCGAACGCAGGGAGATATGTTTTGCAACTGAGCATTAAGGTATGTACCGGGCTTTCTGTTTGAGCCGGAGTGCAAACGTATGGAATGACATTTCAAAACATGCTATAATCGAACCGTCATCTTGTGGATGACGGTTCGTTTTTATTATCCGCATCGTCATCCAGGTCGTGTAATGAGATTGTTTCTTTTAAGGAGGAAATGAAAATGGATGCGATAACCTTAGGTGAGAGCTTAATCGACTTTATCCCGGGGACAGAAGAGGCAAGCTACATCCGTAATCCTGGCGGAGGTCCGGCAAATGCGGCTGTCGCAATGGCGAAGAACGGGCTCGATGTTGCCATGTACACACGCATGGGAAATGACGATTTCGGCAGATTTCTTTCAAAGACCATGAAGGATTTTAACGTGAAGATCCTGACTCCGGAACTGACGGATGAGGCAGTCACAACGATGGCATTTGTCACTCTTTATCCGGGCGGAGAACGTACCTTCACATTTGCGAGAAAGCCGGGAGCAGACATGCTTCTGAAGAAAGAGGATGTAAAGGACAGCGATCTTGAGCAGACGAAACTTGTGCATGCTTCTTCCTTTTCCATGTCCGCGGGACCGGAGGCCGAGGCAACAAGATATTTTATCCGCCGTGCCCACGAACTCGGAAAGCTGGTCGCATTTGATATTAACTACAGAAACGTTGTCTGGCACGATGATAAAGAGGCCTGTGCCGAGGCGGTAAAGGAGATTCTTCCGTATGTCGATCTTCTGAAGATCAGTGATGAAGAAGTTGACATGATCGGCGGTCCGGAAAATATCTTCCATACCATGAAGCAATATGATATCTCGACAGTCGTGGAAACACTCGGAAGCAAGGGCGCTGCCTGCTATTTTGACGGAAAACGTGTGGAGGTTGCAGGTCGCAAGGCGAAGGCTGTCGATGCAACGGGCTGCGGAGATGCATTCTGGGGAGGCTTCCTGGCAAGTATTCTCAATCAGGGTGTTGTGAAGACGAAGGACCTGACCATTGCTATTCTGCAGCAGGCGATCAACTATGGCAATGTCGGAGGCTGGTGCTGCGTACAGGTGAAGGGCGGAATGTCCGCACTTCCGACGAAGGCGCAGATCGAAGAGGCGCTTGCTTCCGAAGCATAACAGACTGAAACGGGACACCAGGAAAGCTGAAGGTTATGGACCATAAGGAACCAATCACTGGAAAACTGAAAAAGTATCTGAACTGGCCACTTGCGCTCACCGCGCTGTGGCTTGTTCTGGTTATTTTGCTGTTTGTATTTGCAGGCCGGAAGGCCGGATGGATTTCGCTGGGATGTTTTGGCGTCTATCTGGGATTTTCCATTTTTCTGATATCAAGGACGCGCCCGGAGCTTATCAACGAAATGGTTTCGTTTGCGACGCAGTACGGGCGGATTCAGAAGAAACTGATGCAGGATTTTGCCGTGCCGTACGCGATACTGGACCCGGACGGCAATTTCCTTTATATGAACAGTGAATTTGCGACCCTGACGGGGAAGGAAACAAACTACCATAAGAATATTTCCAGTATTTTCTCGGACGTCAAGCAGGAGGAGCTTCCTCTGGAAGAAGAGAAAGCGTCCTTCATGGTGACCTCGGGGGATCGCATTTTCAAGGCCGAACTGCAGAGAATTCTGGTAGAGGACGTGGATGATGAGAATGATGTGATCCCTGATATCGGAGATCTCGAATATATCATCACCGTCACGCTTTTGGACGAGACGGAACTGAAACATCTTGAAGATGAACGGGATGACAATCAGCTGGTGTTTGGCCTTTTGACACTGGATAATTACGATGAGGCGCTGGAGGATGTCGAAGATGTGCGGCGTTCGCTCTTTTTGGCTCTCATTGAAAGGAAGATTAATCAGCATCTTCATGAGGTGGACGGAATCGTCAAGAAGCTGGGGCATGACCGATATTTCTTCGTGATGAAAAAGGCATCCCTGAAGATCCTGGAAGACGATAAGTTTTCGATGCTGGAAGATGTCAAGAAGGTCAATATCGGCAACGAGATGTCCATGACAATCTCTATGGGAATCGGCCTTGGCGCCGAGACTTGCACGCAGAATGCCGAGGCTGCCAGGATGGCCATGGAACTGGCGCTTGGACGCGGCGGAGATCAGGTCGTCGTCAAAGACGGATTTAAGACCCGCTTCTATGGCGGTAAGACGGAGACGACGGAGAAGTCGACCCGTGTCAAGGCGAGGGTGAAGGCCCAGGCCCTTAAGGAGATTCTTGAGGGCAAGAGCCGCGTTGTGATTATGGGTCACAAGATCAGCGACATTGATGCGATCGGTGCGGCCATCGGCATCTATGAATGTGCGAGAACGATCGGAAAGCCGGCTTCCATTGTGGCGGATGATGTGACGGAAAATGTGATTCCGGTGATTGAGGGATTCCGACAGAAAAAGAATTATGATGAAAATATGTTTGTCGATCGTAAGAAGGCCATGGAAATGATGAATGCCGATACGGCACTTGTCATCGTGGACACGAATAAGGCAAGTTACGTCGCCTGCAAGGAGCTTCTTACAATGACGAACACAATCATTGTCTTCGATCATCACAGACAGGGCGTGGATCGTGTGGAAAATGCGGTTCTGTCCTATATTGAACCTTATGCTTCGAGCGCTTCGGAAATGATTGCGGAAATGCTGCCGTATTTTGACGAATCGCTGCGTCTGAAGAGCGGGGAAGCGGATGCCCTCTATGCAGGTATTGTGGTAGATACAAATGGTTTTGTTGCCCGTACCGGTGTCAGAACGTTTGAGGCGGCGGCTTATTTAAGAAAATGCGGGGCGGATATCACCCGCGTCCGCAAGCTTTTCCGGGAACATCCGGAAGATCTGAAGGCAAAGGCCAAGGCAATTGCCAATGCGGAAGTCTTTGAAGACGTCTACGCGATTTCCATCTGTCCGAGCAAGGGACTCAATCAACCGCCGGTTGTTGCGGCGCAGGCGGCCAATGAGCTGTTAAATGTGCAGGGAGTCAAGGCGTCCTTTGTTTTGACCGAATATAATGATATGATCTATATCAGCGCCCGGGCAATGGATGAGGTCAATGTGCAGCTGATCATGGAACAGCTGGGCGGAGGCGGCCATTTGAATATCGCCGGCGCACAGCTCGTCGATTATTCGATGGACGAAGCCCTGGATCTTCTGAAAAATACCATTAAACAGATGGGACAGGACGGAGATATCTGATTTACAGGATTGGAGGAACTACAGTGAAAGTTATCTTATTGGAAAATGTAAAGTCACTTGGAAAAAGGGGAGATGTGGTGAACGCTTCTGACGGATATGCAAGAAATATGCTTTTCCCGAAGAAACTGGCGGTTCCGGCTACGGATTCCAACAAGAAGGACCTGGAAGCAAAGAAGAGAAGCGAAGAGAAGCATGCGGCCGAAGTTCTTGCTGAAGCAAAAGAACTGAAGGAGAAGATCGAGAAGGGATCCATCACTCTTTCCATCAAAGTGGGCGAGGGAGGAAGAACCTTTGGATCCGTATCCTCAAAGGAAATCGTACAGGCCGCGAAATCTCAGCTGGGACTGGAACTTGACAAGAAAAAGATTCAGCTCGCACAGCCGATAAAGGAACTCGGAACAGCAAAGGTTCCGGTAAAACTGCATCCGCAGGTAACCGCGGAATTAAAGGTCAATGTGAAGGAAGCCTGATCTATGCCAGATGAAGAAGCCGTAATCAAGAAAATACCGCCGCACTCCACGGAGGCGGAAAGATCCGTCATCGGATCCATGCTTTTGGGGCAGGAGGCGGTGACGACGGCTGTGGAAATGCTGGAAGCCGATGACTTTTACAACAGACAGTACGGCGTCATTTTCGATGCGATGCGCGAACTCAGCGACGGCGGAAAACCTGTGGATATTGTGACGCTCACGGATGAACTGAAGAAGAAGAATCTTCCGGAAGAGCTGACAAGCATGTCATTTGCCTCGGAACTTATCAATGCGGTCCCGACATCCGCCAATGTCCGCTATTATGCCGGAATTGTAAAGGAAAAGTCTCAGCTTCGAAAACTGATACAGGCGGCCGCCAAAATCGAGACAGATTGTTATCTGGGTCAGCAGGACACACAGGATATCATGGATCAGGCCGAGAAAAATATTTTTTCGGTTCTGCAGCAGCGGTCTTCTGAGGAGGCGACACCGATCCGGGAAATCGTTCTCAATCAGATGGACGCGATCGAAAATGCGTCCAGATCGACCGGACATGTGACAGGCCTGGAAACCGGATTCACGGATCTGGATTATAAAACCTCAGGATTTCAGAATTCTGATATGATTCTGATTGCGGCCCGCCCTTCAATGGGAAAAACGGCATTTGCCCTGAATATCTGTCAGTACATGGCATTTCGCAAAAATCTGCCATGTGCTCTTTTTTCTCTGGAAATGTCAGCCGGTCAGCTGATGAACCGTCTTCTGGCACTTGAATCCCGCGTAGATTCACAGAAGATCCGAACCGGAAATCTGACCGATGACGAATGGCAGAAAATTGCAGAGGCGGCCACGACAATCGGAAAGTCAGGCCTCATCATAGATGATACGCCCGGTATCAATCTGCAGGAATTTCGTTCCCGTGCAAGAAAATACAAGATGGACCATGATATCAAAATTATCTTCATCGACTATCTGCAGCTGATGGCAGGCAGCGGAAGGAACAGTGAGAACCGTCAGCAGGAAATCTCGGATATTTCCCGAGCGCTCAAGTCTCTGGCCCGTGAACTTAACATTCCGATCGTGGCACTTTCGCAGCTGAACCGCGGCGTGGAAACGCGTGATGATCACCGTCCGATGCTCTCCGATCTGCGTGAGTCCGGAGCCATTGAGCAGGATGCCGACGTTGTCATGTTCATCTACCGTGATGACTATTATCACAAGGATACGGAAGAGAAAAACGTGGCCGAGATCATCATTGCCAAACAAAGAAACGGCCCGATCGGAACCACGAAACTCGTCTGGCTGCCGGAGTACACGAAATTTGCTAATATGAA
>CAYYEB010000093.1:0-7268 GCA_964470725.1 uncultured Lachnospiraceae bacterium
CCGCCAACACCACAAGCAGTCTTACCGCTCCATTTATCTTCTTTTTTTCCACTAAATTCTCCTCATGTCTTTCCAGGTACACTGTAAATTGCAGTACCATTGTCATGCAAATGCTGCCACATCTCTATCCGTAATTTGATTATAACAAATAACATTCCGAATGCATAACCGGACATAAAATGTCTTTTGTGGAAAATATCAGTTTTTATTTTCATTTTTTCAGGTTCTGTTTATAATAAATATGATAGCAACTTGGTAGGTTTTATAGGAAAAGGAATTTCATATGACGAACTTACATCAAATTATCCAAAACCGCTTTATTGCCCCCCTTGCACGCAGCCGGCGCGACCTGGTCGGAGTCGAATTTGAATTTCCGGTTGTACAGCTCGAAGACCGCCCCGTTGATCTTGATCTCCTGCAGGAAATGACGCAGGCATTTAGGGATACATTTGCCTTCGAAAAATTCGAAAAGGATGACAATGGACGTATTTTTCATGTACTTGATCCGAAGACACAGGACAGTCTCTCCTACGACTGCAGTTTCAATACGTTGGAACTTTCCTTCGGGACCGAATCCGACATGAATATTATTTTCAAACGTTTTTGCAACTATTACACCTTTATCCAGAACTTCCTCACGCCCAGAAAGCATATGCTTACGGGGCTAGGCACGAACCCAAACTACAAAACAAATCAAAATGAACCGATTGCAAACGGCCGGTACCGTATGCTCTTTCATCATCTTTCCTCATACCCAAAATATCCGGAGAAGGTATGTCACAACTATCCGAATTTCGGGATGTTTTCCTGTGCGTCACAGGTACAGCTCGATGTGGATAAGGAAAATGTGCTTGAAGCCCTCAATACTTTTTCAAAGCTTGAACCTTTCAATTCACTTTTATTTGCAAATTCTTATTTCAGGGATAAAAACCGGAAATTTTACTGCAGCCGTGACTATTTCTGGGGTCAAAGCATGCAGGGATACAATCCTCATAATGTCGGAATGTGTGAAACACAAATCACCTCTTTGGATGAGCTTGTGGAATATCTTGCCGGAGAAAGTATGTACTGTCTGGAACGTGACGGAAAGTACATTAATTTCGCGCCCACCATTTTAAGAGACTATTTTTCATCAGAATCAATTCATGGAGAATACTGGAACGGAACCGGTTATGAAACGATTGATTTTCAGCCGCGCCCGGAGGACATTGCATATCACCGTTCCTATAAATTTGAAGACCTGACTTTCCGCGGAACAATTGAATTCAGAAGCTGCTGTGAGCAGCCCGTAAGCGATGTGATGTCTGTAGCTGCTTATTTCACAGGGCTTATGGAAGTTCTTCCCAAGCTGTCCGAACTCCTTGCGCAGGATGCCTCGCTTTACAGGCACGGTTATAATCCGTCCGAATTAAGGTGTCAGATCAACTCTGACGGACTTCCGGAATTTGCCGATCGTAATGAAGTCCGCAAAACACTCCTGCGCATTCTCGATCTCGCAAAAGAAGGCCTGCAGAAAAGAGGCTATGAGGAAGAGCATTTTCTCGCACCGCTATATAAAAGGGCAGAGACTTTCACAAATCCTGCCCTGGAAGTGGAATCCGCTATAAAAAACGGTGTTCCCAAAAATGAAATTGTCAGAAGATATGCCCTTATGCGTTAATCACAAAAAATCACATTCTTTTTTGCAGATTTCCCGGCTTCCTTTACCGCCGCTTCTGCATCTTGGATCATATCCGCGGATTTACCGATTCGATATACCCCGCCTGCGCACGCTGACACCCTGAGGGCGGGGTATCTGGCAATATGAATGTCATCGATCTTTTCCAAAATATTCGCCAGTTCCGCTTCGAACTTCGTTCTTTCAATTTTTCGAAATCCGATAAAGAACCTTTCCCCGCTGTATCTTACAAGATCATGATATCCCACGCATGACGCAATCGTCTGCGCCACATTTCTGATCACACTGTCACCGGCAAGATGACCATACGCACGATTGATCGCTTCCAGTCCTTTGACATCCACAAACGCAATTGCACTCATCTTGTGATCCGCCAGGACATCGTCATAATAACGGCGATTATGAACACACGTAAGCGTATCATCATAGAGCCTTGCCCTGCAATTGGATAATGTTCTGATAAATATTTCCCGCTCATCTTCTCCCATACTCATCGATCTTTTGCAAAATATTCGCCAGTTCCGCTTCGAACTTCGTTCTTTCAATTTTTCGAAATCCGATAAAGAACCTTTCCCCGCTGTATCTTACAAGATCATGATATCCCACGCATGACGCAATCGTCTGCGCCACATTTCTGATCACACTGTCACCGGCAAGATGACCATACGCACGATTGATCGCTTCCAGTCCTTTGACATCCACAAACGCAATTGCACTCATCTTGTGATCCGCCAGGACATCGTCATAATAACGGCGATTATGAACACACGTAAGCGTATCATCATAGAGCCTTGCCCTGCAATTGGATAATGTTCTGATAAATATTTCCCGCTCATCTTCTCCCATACTGCTGCTGTCATTCATCCGGATTATCATTTCCAAAACGCAGGGTCTTCCATCAATTTCCTGATACTGCGACATGACTATGAAAACATTCTCACCGTCCGTTTCAAATTTTGTGAGACGTTCCTTTGTGTTCAGTGTGCGAAGAGAAATGCAGTTGTCGCAGGGTACACCGGTTCCCCAGATATCGAAACAATTGCCATTCTGCACTTTTTTGGTGCCGTCGCGATCAAAACGAACTATTTTTTTATTTACAGGATCCGACAGACGCACAAAATCCACTGTATGCAGCAGGATGTCTATTTTTTCCTTTGCCTCTTCCCAGGTAAGGTGTGATTCATCCGATTTTTCTGCCGTGGGTCCCACTCCGCGCGGACTTCTCTCATTGCGGAAATTGCGAACAGACTGTCCCTTTTCAGCCTTCTCAAGAGCAAGCCCAAGCGTGCGAATCGGATTATTTGCCTCATCACGGCCCGAAACGGCAAAATAGGAAGCAATCATGCCACTGTAAGCTCCGATGTAATGATTCAGTGCAAGAACATATGAGACCTGATTCAGACAGTCAGACAGCACTGTTTTTTCTTCCTTTGAAACTATGCCGAATACTTCCTTATCGATTCTTCCAATCACGCAGTCTTGAGGAAGCTCTGTGCGAATGGTGTCCGCCACAACCTTGGCCAGTTCTTCCGCAGTCTTTTCCCCGAACTCATGATGTATTTTCCAGTAATTGCTGACGCAAAGAACTCCTATGCAGTATGATTCATTCACACGGTTATAGTTATCTTCATATCCTTCCATCTCATTCATCCAGGAAGGAAATGTCATCACACCGGTATTTTGTTCTGTTTTTGCCGCATTAGGCTTTTGCCCGTTCTTTTCAAGCAGCGTATCTGCGTCAATAAAGATGCCTATGATACCTGTAATTTCACCGTCTTGATACACCGGAAATTTTGATGTGAATACGTTTCGGATGATTCCATTTGCAATCACCTTACCGGGAATGCAGGATATAATCTGCCCTCTGCTTAAAACATCATCTTCTGAATCACGTAAAGAGCGATCGTCCACATGCCAGCGACATTCTTCATCTGTTTTTCCACGAATCTCCTCAAAATCCGCCACTCCGAAATAATCCAGAAAACTTTTCGAAGCACCCGCAAATCGATGATTTCTGTCTTTCCAGAACAGCTTCAATGTATCCTGTTCCATGAGAGCTTCCCACAGTCTGTCAGTCGGATAGCCTCGGAAATTATGTATTTTTTCCGGCATTTCATCAAACGAAATTTCATCCGCATAAATTTCGGACACCACCATATTTTCCGTTTGTCTTGACATGCCAGGGTCAGAGTAAAGGGAAGGCTTCAGACATAAAATAATCCCTTCGTCCTGCTTTTCTTCTCCCTTCAAAATCGTAAATAATTCCCACACACGCGATCCGTCAGGTCGTTCAAGGCGAAAAAGATCCGAACTGTGTTTCTTTCCATGTGATAAGGCCTCCATGATGTGCTTCGGATCAGCCCATTTTTCAAAGCGTTCTCTGTCTCTCCAGTAAATAAACGCAGACATCTCTTCAGGATCATAATGGAACTTTCTTCCGGCCATTTCCCCGGAAAAGTCAGAGAGCAGGACTTCTATTTCCCGCTTCTTAAGATTGATTCTGTAAATGCAGTCGTATGTATCCATGATGCTCTGCGTCACCTGTCCCGCATTTTCGAGCACAAGTCCTCTGGCACCTTTTGTGATATCTCTCAAGGTGATGGTACAGATATCTCCTGCATTTGACCTTGTGATAATCTGCGCCGACAGAATATAGTATCTGCCATTCAGAAAATAAGCGACTTCCTCCGTCGATCCGGAAAAGATCGTATGATCGAGCACGGTCAGCAGTTTCTGCCATAGGTCCGAATCTTCAATTTGCAAGGGCTTTCTCAGTTCCAGAGAAGGAATACCGGCACTCTCAGCCCCATCTCTTAAAAGTTTGCTGATCTGCAGAGGGAAGATCAAATCATCCCTGCAAAGAACAATTGCCCCCGCTGTCTCAGGATCCATCTTAATTCTGCCCGCATCATCGTACAGAAACCGTTCGACAGAAAGTTCATAGGAAAAGTCACCTCTGTCGATCATTTCCTTCAGTTCCGAAGCCGGACGGGGTTTGCAGTAATAAAAGCCCTGTATTTTCTCACATCCGTGATCAAGCAGAAATTCAACCTGTTCCTTGGTTTCAACACCCTCACAAAGCGTATGAATTCCTAGATCCTTGGCCATATTGATGCAGCTTGCAACAATTTTCTTCGATTTCTCATTGAAGTTGCGCATGAAGGCAAGATCGAGCTTTATTTCATCAAAGTCAAAATCCTTCAGTGCATTCAATGAAGAATATGCCGAGCCGAAATCATCCATCCAGACTTCATACCCTGCCTGATGAAAGCGCCTGATATATTTTCTGATTTTTTCCGGATTTTCCATGGCCGTGGATTCCGTAATCTCAATACAGAGAAGATTTCGGGATATCCTGTATTTTCGAACTGCTTTCTCTACAGTCTCAAACGGATCCATTTCATCAAAATCTCTTCTTGAAAGATTGACCGAAATCGGAATCGGATACATGCCCATCCTGCCTGCCGAACTGATCCGTCCTGCCGCCTCGTCGATTACAAACTCCGCAAGTTTATAGGAAAGTCCGTTTTCTTCCAGAACCGGAACAAACTCTCCCGGAGAAATCATTCCGAGATTCGGATCCTGCCACCTGGCAAGAGCCTCGCCACTGCAGATTTTTCCGCTCAGAGTGCGGACAATCGGCTGAAAATACAGTGTCACCCATCCCTTATTGATGGCCTCATCTATATGGGAAACAATATATTTTCTTCTATCCAGCTCCTTTTTCAGATCTTCGGAATATACGTTAAAGAAGCGCCCGCTTCCCCGCATGACGTCGCATGCAGTTTTCGCATAATCCAGTGCTTTATCAAGCGACATTTCCCGATAATGAATGTCATAAACTCCGGCACTCACCCAGACCCGAAAGTCAGTCCGAAGCTTCAGAGCTTCCTCATGAAGATGCAGGATGCGTTCCTTCACATCTTCCCCCTCATAAAAAACCGCAAACTGATCAGCGTATATTCTGGTTATGTATCCGGTATGGAATGTATCCTGAATGGTTATTGCAAGACTTTGAAGAAGTTTATTTCCCTCCTCATATCCCTTATCATCATTAAAACTCTTAAAGCCTTTAATATTCAGAAAAATCATGTGCAGCTTCTGATCCGAAATTTCGGAAGAATTCGTTTCAAGATGTTTCTTCAGTGTATGAAACAGAGCTTCCCGTCCTGGTAATCCTGTCACTGCATCTTTTCCCCGTTCATTTTCTTTAGAACCGTTGGTATACGTTTCGTTCTTTTTTATTTCATCGACATTTTGCTTTACTGCATCACTCATGCCGTTCTGCCTCTTTCGATTTTTATGCATTATAAGTTTTGATTTTAGCACCAATTCCTTTTTAATAAAAGCAATGATGCAATGCAGGAGCAGAAAAAAGATCGTTTTTCCGTTTGCCTTACTCCGTTTGCATCAGTACAATAACAGAAGAGGATTTCGTTTATGGTAAAAATAATAAAAATACAGGATCTCCACGATCCCGCACTGAATGTATATGCGCATTTAAATGAAAATCAGCTGAAGCATTACTTTGAGCCCGTTCCGGAAGGAATTTTTATCGCAGAAAGCCCTACGGCCATTGCGCGAGCTCTCCATGCGGGATACAAGCCGCTTTCTTTTTTGTTGGAAGAAAAGTATCTGGATACGCAGGGGAAATTTATTGCAGACTGGTGTACAGAGCATTCCGGCGTTCCGATTTATGTTTCGACAATCGACGTGCTTTCGAAAATTACCGGATATCATCTGACAAGGGGCATATTAGGTGCATTTCGCAGAAAACATCCCCGCTCTGTGGAAGAGGTGTGTGAAAATGCACGTCGGATTGCGATTCTTGACAATATAGAAAACCCGACAAATGTCGGTGCCATCTTTCGCTCCGCCGCCGCCCTCGGAATGGATGCCATTCTCGTAACTTCATCATCCGCCGATCCGCTCCAGCGGCGGGCCGTCCGTGTCGGAGTCGGAACTGTCTTCCAGATCCCGTGGACCTATGCCGATACTTCTGTATCTGCCACACTTGAAAAACTTCACGTGCTCGGATTCTATACCGTTGCCATGGCGCTTCGTCATGATACGCTTTCGATTGATGATCCCTCGCTTGCCGAAAAAGAGAAGCTGGCCATACTTCTCGGCAACGAAGGCTCCGGCCTTCCGGAGGAAACCATCTCCTTATGCGACGCAACTGTCAAAATCCCGATGAGCCACGGAGTCGATTCCCTGAATGTGGCCGCCGCAAGTGCAGTGATGTTCTGGCAGCTGAGAGCAAGGTGAGCAAAAATCATCTTCCGAAAGTCGGAGATCTGAAGGCTGTCCTGCATCGTATTCCTGATCCTTCCTGGAAGCTGATTTAAGGTAACCTGTCATCGATTTTCTGGATCTTCAGGCTCATAATACTGGCAAATATACATACAATGGCATCCAGAATCCATAAAAGCATATATCCGCCAGTTGCCTTTCTAATCACTCCTCCCAGCCATGCGCTCAGGAATGCTCCGATCTGATGGCCAAAGAAAAGCACTCCGATCAGCGTTGCCACTTCATCTATGTGAAAATTTTCACTGACCAGTCCTGACGTTGGAGAAACCGTTGCATC
>CAYYEB010000094.1:0-2552 GCA_964470725.1 uncultured Lachnospiraceae bacterium
ACGAATATGAACTTTGTCGATCGGGAACATGAAACAGTGAAGTTCTGGAACGACAATGACATATTCAAAAAAAGCATGAAACAGCGTGAGGGCTGCCCGACATATATGTTTTATGACGGACCGCCGACTGCGAATGGAAAACCGCATATCGGTCATGTTCTGACCCGTGTCATTAAGGATACGATTCCGCGTTATCATACGATGAAGGGTGAATTCGTTCCGAGAAAAGCGGGCTGGGATACCCATGGCCTTCCGGTTGAGATCGAGGTGGAAAAGAAGCTCGGACTTGACGGAAAGGATCAGATTGAAAAGTACGGCGTAGAGCCGTTTATTAAAGAATGCAAGAAGTCTGTCTGGAAATATGAGGGAATGTGGAGAAAGTTCTCTGATGTTGTCGGTTTCTGGGCGGATATGGATGATCCGTATGTGACATATCATGATGATTTTATTGAATCGGAATGGTGGGCACTGCAGCAGATTTTCAATAAGGGACTTCTCTATGAAGGATATAAGATCGTTCCGTATTGTCCGCGCTGCGGCACGCCTCTTTCAAGTCATGAAGTGGCACAGGGATATAAGACAGTCAAGGAACGCTCGGCTATTGTCCGCTTTAAGGCAAAGGACGGAGACTTCTCCTATCTGGCATGGACGACGACGCCCTGGACTCTTCCTTCCAATACCGCACTGTGCGTAAATCCGGATGAGGACTATGTGCTTGTGGAGTCCCGCGGCGAAAAGTTCCTTCTGGCAAATGCACTGACGGAGAAAATCCTCGGCGAGGATGTAAATGTCCTTGCGCATTATGTCGGAAAAGACCTTGTGGGACGGGAATATGAACCGCTCTATGAATGTGCAGGCGAAGAAGCAAAAAAACAGCATAAGAAGGCACATTATGTCGTTGCCGATCATTATGTCACAATGACAGACGGTACCGGAGTCGTTCACATCGCGCCTGCATTTGGTGAAGACGATGCAAGAATCGGACGTGAGAACAATCTCCCGCTGATCAAGTTCGTGGACGAAAAGGGCAAAATGACAAAGGAAACTCCATTTGCCGGTATGCGCTGCAAGCCGTCGGAACACGAACTGAAGAACGGTGCCGTCAGTGCCGATCCTGAAGTACTGAAGGATCTTGAAAAGAAGGGGGCTCTTTTTGCAGCTCCGCAGTTTGAACATGATTATCCGTACTGCTGGAGATGCGATACACCGCTTCTTTATTATGCAAGAGAATCCTGGTTTATCAAGATGACTGCGGTTCGCGACGATCTGGTTCGGAATAACAAAGAGATCAACTGGATTCCGGCGAATATCGGAGCAGGACGCTTCGGTGCGTGGATTGAAAATGTGCAGGACTGGGCTCTTTCAAGAAACCGTTACTGGGGCACACCGCTCAATGTCTGGGTCTGCCCGGACTGCGGAAAGAAGATTTCCGTCGGTTCCAAAGCGGAGCTGAAGAAGCTCGGCGAAAATGTGCCGGACGATATTGAGCTTCATAAACCGTATGTGGATAAGATCAAGATCAAGTGCCCGGACTGCGGCGGCGAGATGAGTCGTGTGCCGGAAGTCATTGACTGCTGGTTTGATTCGGGTTCCATGCCGTTTGCACAGTATCATTATCCGTTTGAGAACCAGGAGCTTTTCAAGGAAAGATTCCCGGCAAGCTTTATTTCGGAGGCTGTGGATCAGACCCGTGGATGGTTCTACTCTCTGCATGCGATTGCAACGCTTCTTTTCAATAAGCCGGCGTTCAAGAACTGCATGATTCTCGGACTGGTTCTGGATGAGAACGGAAACAAGATGAGTAAGTCCAAGGGCAATGCCGTGGATCCGATGAAGGCACTGGATGAGTATGGTGCGGATGCGATCCGCTGGTATTTCCTGACGAACTCTGCTCCGTGGCTGCCAAGCCGTTTCTATGGCAAGGCGGTCCGCGAGGGACAGTCCAAGTTCCTTGGGACATTGTGGAATACCTATGCATTCTACATTCTGTATGCGAACATTGATAACTTCAATCCGCTGGATTATAAGTTGGATAGGGAAAGTCTTGGAGATATGGACCGGTGGCTCCTGTCACGCCTGAATACGACGATCAGGACCGTAGATGAGAACATGGCGGCCTATAAGCTTCCGGAATCCGGAAAGGCACTGCAGGATTTTGTGGATGATATGTCCAACTGGTATGTGCGCCGCTCAAGAAACCGTTTCTGGGCCCATGGAATGGAACAGGACAAGATCAATGCCTACTTGACATTGTATACGGCACTTAAGACGGTCTGCCTCCTGGCAGCTCCGATGGTACCGTTTATAACGGAAGAGATCTATCAGAACCTGGTTCGTTCGGTAGATCCGAATGCAAAGGAATCCATCCATCTGTGCGACTACCCGAAGGCGGATGAGAGCTTTATCGATAAGACGCTGGAGGAAAATATGCAGCATGTTCGTGACATTGTTGTCCTGGGACGTGCGGCAAGAAATGAATCCGGCATCAAGAACCGTCGGTTCCATGCCGTTTGCACAGTATCATTATCCGTTTGAGAACCAGGAGCTTTTCA
>CAYYEB010000094.1:2652-7149 GCA_964470725.1 uncultured Lachnospiraceae bacterium
GGTTCCATGCCGTTTGCACAGTATCATTATCCGTTTGAGAACCAGGAGCTTTTCAAGGAAAGATTCCCGGCAAGCTTTATTTCGGAGGCTGTGGATCAGACCCGTGGATGGTTCTACTCTCTGCATGCGATTGCAACGCTTCTTTTCAATAAGCCGGCGTTCAAGAACTGCATGATTCTCGGACTGGTTCTGGATGAGAACGGAAACAAGATGAGTAAGTCCAAGGGCAATGCCGTGGATCCGATGAAGGCACTGGATGAGTATGGTGCGGATGCGATCCGCTGGTATTTCCTGACGAACTCTGCTCCGTGGCTGCCAAGCCGTTTCTATGGCAAGGCGGTCCGCGAGGGACAGTCCAAGTTCCTTGGGACATTGTGGAATACCTATGCATTCTACATTCTGTATGCGAACATTGATAACTTCAATCCGCTGGATTATAAGTTGGATAGGGAAAGTCTTGGAGATATGGACCGGTGGCTCCTGTCACGCCTGAATACGACGATCAGGACCGTAGATGAGAACATGGCGGCCTATAAGCTTCCGGAATCCGGAAAGGCACTGCAGGATTTTGTGGATGATATGTCCAACTGGTATGTGCGCCGCTCAAGAAACCGTTTCTGGGCCCATGGAATGGAACAGGACAAGATCAATGCCTACTTGACATTGTATACGGCACTTAAGACGGTCTGCCTCCTGGCAGCTCCGATGGTACCGTTTATAACGGAAGAGATCTATCAGAACCTGGTTCGTTCGGTAGATCCGAATGCAAAGGAATCCATCCATCTGTGCGACTACCCGAAGGCGGATGAGAGCTTTATCGATAAGACGCTGGAGGAAAATATGCAGCATGTTCGTGACATTGTTGTCCTGGGACGTGCAGCAAGAAATGAATCCGGCATTAAGAACCGTCAGCCGATCGGAACCATGTATGTGCAGTCATCCTTTGAGCTGCCGTCATCCTGTGCGGATATTGTTAAGGATGAGCTCAATGTAAAGAATCTTGAGAAGACGGATGATGCGGAAAAGTTTGCATCTTACGAATTCAAGCCGCAGATGCGGACTGTAGGACCGAAGTACGGCAAACTTCTGAACGGTATTCGTACGTATCTTCAGAATGTAGACGGCAAATCCGCTATGGCTGAGCTGAAGGCCAAAGGTAAGCTGACCTTTGAGGTGAATGGTGAAACGATTGAGCTCGGAGAGGAAGATCTTCTGATCAGTACGGTTCAGTCGGATCAGTATGAGACACAGACTTATGGCGGAATCACGGTTGTTCTGGATAAACAGCTGACACCGGAACTTCTTGAAGAGGGATTTGTCCGTGAACTGGTTTCCAAGATTCAGACAATGCGTAAGGAAGCCGGCTTTGAAGTGATGGATCGGATTCTGGTTTATGCAAAGGGGAACGAGAAGATCGAAGATATCATGCGGAAGAATAAGGATTCCATCTGCCATGATGTCCTGGCCGATGATATCCTGTATGATGTGACAGACGGATATACAAAGGACTGGAAGATCAATTCGGAACCTGTAACACTTGCTGTGAAGAAACAGTGAGACGAATGTGCGGACGCGGATTCGGGTCCGGCCTGTGGCCGTGACCCGGATATAACAGCAGTTGTCTTTGAAGCGAATGCTGTCAGAAGAATCATTCTGACCGATACTTGCGGATGACGGAAAACTGCGGCATGTACCATGAGAGAGAGGAAAAAAGTGGCTAACAAAGTGACAGTATCAAAGAATTTTGACAAGGAAGCATTCAAAAAGGCGTAAAGGACAGTGTCGTAAGACTCTATCGTAAAAAACTGGAAGATGCTTCCCAGGAAGAAATTTTTCAGGCAGTCAGCAGCGTTGTGGAAGGCGAAATCATTGATGACTGGATGAAATCATGCCAGGCCTTCGAGACACAGCAGAATAAGATTGTGTATTACATGTCCATGGAGTTCCTGGTTGGACGTGCACTTGGAAATAATCTTCTGAATCTTGGAGAGTATGACGGTGTGCGGGAAGCTCTGGAAGAACTTGGACTGGATATCAACGTCATTGAAGATCAGGAACCGGATCCGGCACTCGGAAACGGCGGTCTCGGACGTCTTGCTGCCTGCTTCATGGATTCCCTGGCTACACTCGGTTATCATGCATACGGATGCGGCATCCGCTATCACTATGGCATGTTCAAGCAGAAGATTGTGGATGGCTATCAGAAGGAAGTTCCGGATGACTGGCTGAAGAACGGATACCCATTTGAGCTGAAGCGCCCGGAGCATGCAAAGGAAGTCCGCTTCGGCGGAAATACGCGTATTGAGTGGGATCCGAAGACAAATACGAATAAGTATATCTACGAAAATTATTCTTCTGTCAGGGCAGTTCCGTATGATATTCCGGTAGTGGGCTATAAGAACCATGTCGTTGATACACTTCGTATCTGGGATGCAGAAGCGATCAACAATTTCGAGCTTTCTTCTTTTGATAAGGGGGAATACGACAAGGCTGTAGAGCAGGATAATCTGGCACGTACGATTACGGAAGTGCTGTATCCGAATGATAATCACTATTCCGGTAAGGAGCTTCGTCTTAAGCAGCAGTATTTCTTTGTTTCCGCAACACTGCAGGAAGCTCTGGAGAAGCATCTGAAGATGTACGGAACTCTTGAAAATCTGCCGGATAAGGTTGCCTTCCAGATGAACGATACACATCCGACGGTAGCAGTTGCGGAACTGATGCGTCTTCTGATGGATGAATACGGATTCGGCTGGGACAAGGCATGGGACATCACAACAAGATGCTGTGCATATACAAACCATACCATCATGGCTGAGGCTCTTGAGAAGTGGCCGATCGATCTCTTCTCCAGACTTCTTCCGCGTATATACCAGATTATTGAGGAAATCAACCGCAGATTCCTTCTGGAGATCCAGGAGAAGTATCCGAACAATAATGAAAAGATCAAGAACATGGCCATTATCTATGACGGACAGATCCGCATGGCTTACCTTGCAATTGTCGGCGGTCATGCCGTAAATGGTGTGGCAGAACTTCATACGGAGATTCTGAAGAAGGACGTACTGAAGGATTTCTATGAACTGTGGCCGGAGAAGTTCTCCAATAAGACAAACGGAATCACACAGAGAAGATTCCTGCTTCACGGAAATCAGAAACTTGCTCACTGGATTACGGATAAGATCGGTGACGGCTGGATTACAGACCTTCCGCAGATTGCAAAGCTGAAGGTTTATGCAGATGATGACAAGGAACTTCAGGAGTTCATGAACATCAAATACCAGAATAAGGTCCGTCTTGCCAAGTACATCAAGGAACATAACGGAATTGATGTGGACCCGAATTCTATTTTCGATATTCAGGTCAAGAGACTTCACGAGTACAAGCGTCAGCTGCTGAATATCCTGCATATCATGTATCTGCGCAATAAGCTGAAGGAAAATCCGAATATGGATTTCTATCCGAGAACTTTTATTTTCGGTGCAAAGGCTTCCGCAGGTTATATGGTTGCAAAGAATATCATTAAGCTGATCAACTCCGTTGCGGATTCCGTCAATAACGATCCGGATCTTCAGGGCAAGATCAAGGTTGTATTCATCGAAGACTACAAGGTTTCCAATGGTGAGCTTCTGTTCTCTGCAGCAGATGTTTCAGAGCAGATTTCCACAGCTTCCAAGGAAGCTTCCGGAACGGGCTGCATGAAATTCATGCTGAATGGTGCAGTGACCCTTGGAACCATGGACGGTGCAAACGTCGAAATTGTGAAGGAAGTCGGCAAGGAAAATGCATTTATCTTCGGACTTTCTTCCGATGAAGTCATCAATTATGAGCACAATGGCGGATATGATCCGCAGTACATTTTCAATACGGACGGAGAGCTTCGCCAGACTCTGGTACAGCTTGTAAACGGTACCTTTGATCCGAATACGGAACTGTTCCGCCCGATTTATGACAGTCTTCTGACAAACAAGTACGGTGTAGCGGACAGATACTTCATTCTGAAGGACTTCCGTTCCTATGCGGATGCACAGCAGAAGGTTTCCGAAGCTTACAGAGACAGAAAGAAGTGGGCAAAGATGGCACTTCTCAACACTGCAAGTGCAGGAAAGTTCTCTTCTGACCGTACAATCCAGCAGTATGTGGATGACATCTGGCATCTGGACAAAGTCAAACTGCCGATCGAGTAAAGAGCTATTGTAAAAAATATAAGAACCGGTTGTGCAGACCGGCAAAACATATCCCCCGGCGCTCAAAATCGTTTCTGATTCGCGTCCGGGGGATAGTTTTGTCCGGTCTGTACTTTTCGTGTCTGTGGTCATATACTTTGGGCTAAATAAGATCAGAAAAGGCAGGATATCGAGGAAGAGGCAGCGGGGTGTCCGGTTTCAGATCAATCGGCCAAAGGAGCCGGAAGATCGTGAGAACTTAGCGATTGGCACGCAATGCGCGCCAGAGCTTAGTTCGAACAGCTGATGGGGACGACGCCTGATCTGAAAC
>CAYYEB010000095.1:0-7108 GCA_964470725.1 uncultured Lachnospiraceae bacterium
GCAGCAAAGGCTGCGGCGGCTCAGGCAGCGGCAGAGGCGGCTGAAAGGTCTGAGGCGCGGGGATCAGGACGTGCAGCAGCTTTGACCGGAGCATCCTCTTCTGCAGGATCATCCAGAAGTACGGGATCATCTTCCTCTTCAAGAACAGCAAGGGTTTCTACAAGAGAGGCGGAATCAATCGCATCTGAGCAGGCTGAAGCGGCACGCAAGGCAGTCATCAGACGGGGTGGTTCTTCCTCACAGGCTGCTGAAGCGGCTTCCGCAGTGAAGTCGGCAGTGAAATCAGCGGCAAGCTCCGGAGCTTCCAAGAGCAGTATTGTGGATTATGCCAATAAATATGTAGGCGGCAAGTACAGCTGGGGCGGTGATTCTCTGACAGGCGGAATTGATTGCTCTCATTTCGTCACACAGGTTCTGACCAATACCGGAAACTACAGTGGCGGTTACAGGACATCCGGTGAATGGGCTTCTGCAGGAACTTCAGTCAGCAGCCTTTCGGATGCAAAGGCCGGTGATGTCATCGTTTATTCCGGACATGTTTCCATCTATGATGGGAAGGGCGGACAGATTGAGGCACAGAGCTCCAAGGCCGGAATCACAAACAACCGTAAGGTTAACTCAAGCAAGATCGTGGCAATTCGACGCGTATCCGAGTAAGCAATCACAACTCCCGGAATTTTGTTCCGGGGGTTGTTTTTTTTATGGGAAAATGTACAATTAAAGCGTATAAGTCTGTTGGTTGCTGCTCAGATATAACACGAGTTTGACGGGCTTCAGATCATGGCCTCATAACATAGGAAATGAACAGATATGCGTACCAGCATGACATAAATGACATGAGAGTGAGAAACTTCAATGACCCGTAATCAGCTGATCGAAAAAAGAAAACGGAAAAAGAGAAAGATATTCCTGACCAGGGCCGGAATTGCTGCAGGGGCAGTTGTGGTTCTTCTGATCATACTTTTTGCCGTGGTCCCGGGTATCAGAAATGATGTCAGAAAAAAGGATACAAAGGACAGCAAGGCAGAGGCCACAGCGGAGAAAATCTCAACAGATACGGCGACGACAATGGAGGCCTCAGGCGGAAATACCGGATGGAATCTGGATGATACGGGATGGTGGTACAAGAATGCGGACGGAACCCGGGTCACTTCCGGATGGAAGACAATCGACGGACAGAGATATTTTTTCACCACAGACGGATATATGGCGACCGGCTGGGTGAATACCGGAAATATCAAAGACGATTATTTTAATGATGCGGGAATTCTGGATACGACCAAGCATCAGAAGCTGGTGGCTCTGACCTATGACGACGGGCCGTCAAAAAATACGGATACTATATTGGATGTCCTGAAACAGTACAATGCCAAGGCTACTTTCTTTGTTGTTGGACAGCAGGCAGAGTATTATACGGACGAATTGAAACGCGAAGTAAACGAGGGAATGGAAGTCGGAAGCCATACATATGAGCATATGACTTTGAAGTATCATACAACGGCGGAAATTCAGGAAACGCTCAACCACAACGATCAGGTCATTCAAAAACTGGCGGGATTTACACCGGTGATCATGAGACCTACCGGAGGCGGCGTAGATGAAAATGTGGCAACTTCAGTGACCAAGCCCATGATTGAGTGGGATGTGGACACCGAAGACTGGAAGACAAAGGATTCGGCCAACACCATCAAGGTTGCGGAAGAACATGTGCAGGACGGATCGATTATCCTGATGCATGACCTCTATGAGGCAACGGCCGAGGCGGCCAAGACACTGGTCCCGGATCTTCAGAAGATGGGATATAAGCTGGTAACGGTCAGCGAACTGGCTGAGGCATATGGCTATAAGCTCGAGACCGGCGGTTTGTATTTTGATTTCTATCCTGGCGGAACCGAGGATAACAAGAGTCCTTCGGAACTGATTGCGGCAATACAGAACGGGTATTCACCGTAAAAAGTTCTTATTTAATGTGACGGGATTCAGCTCGTGGTCTGTTACAACGATCAGGTCATTCAAAAACTGGCGGGATTTACACCGGTGATCATGAGACCTACCGGAGGCGGCGTAGATGAAAATGTGGCAACTTCAGTGACCAAGCCCATGATTGAGTGGGATGTGGACACCGAAGACTGGAAGACAAAGGATTCGGCCAACACCATCAAGGTTGCGGAAGAACATGTGCAGGACGGATCGATTATCCTGATGCATGACCTCTATGAGGCAACGGCCGAGGCGGCCAAGACACTGGTCCCGGATCTTCAGAAGATGGGATATAAGCTGGTAACGGTCAGCGAACTGGCTGAGGCATATGGCTATAAGCTCGAGACCGGCGGTTTGTATTTTGATTTCTATCCTGGCGGAACCGAGGATAACAAGAGTCCTTCGGAACTGATTGCGGCAATACAGAACGGGTATTCACCGTAAAAAGTTCTTATTTAATGTGATGGGATTCAGCTCATGGTCTGTTACTCCGGGACGCTTCCGCTCGCTCGTTCTCGCAGCGGTTCTAAATTCATGCGGCGCCTGAAGGCTTGCATTCATTAATAACCGGCGGAACTCGGACGCCCGGAGTAATCAGAACATGAGTTGAATCCCTGTGCAGTTTTAAATATAGATATAGAATGAAAAATGAGAACAAGAAAGATACCTCCCGGACCTCAAAAACTCCGGGAGGTATCTTTATTTCGTTCATATGACAATGCCAGGCAACTCTTATAAGAAGCTGCCTTCTTGTCAACCCCCAAAAATCGTGCTATATTAATTCACGCTACGTTTGGTTACAATGAGGAAAGAATAATGAGTGTAATAACAAGAGATGATATCAGAAATATAGCAATCATAGCACATGTCGATCACGGCAAGACAACTCTGGTCGATGCGATGCTTCGTCAGAGCGGTGCGTTCCGTGCAAATCAGGAAGTCCGTGAAAGAGTCATGGACTCCGGTGATATTGAGCGGGAACGTGGTATCACGATTCTGTCAAAGAATACGGCTGTGGAATATAAGGGTGTGAAGATCAATATTGTAGATACGCCCGGTCATGCGGATTTCGGCGGTGAAGTGGAACGTATTCTGAAGATGGTCAATGGTGTCATTCTTCTTGTGGATGCTTTTGAAGGCACAATGCCGCAGACAAAATTCGTTCTTAAGAAGGCCCTGGATCTGAACCTTCCTGTCATCTGCTGCATCAATAAGATTGACCGTGAAGGCGCTCGTCCGGAAGAAGTTGTGGATGAGACACTGGAACTGATGATGGACCTGGACGCTTCGGATGAGCAGCTTGACTGCCCGTTCCTGTTTGCGTCTGCGAGAGAGGGGTATGCGGTCAAAAATTTAAATGACGAGCATAAAGATTTAAAGCCGCTCTTTGATACGATTCTTGATTATATCCCGGCACCGACCGGTGATCCGGATAAGGGTACACAGGTACTGATTTCCACAATCGACTATAATGAATATGTCGGAAGAATCGGTATCGGCAAGGTTGACAACGGATCCATTGCGGTGGGCCAGGAAATCATGCGTGTCAACTATCATAATCCGGATATTCATGAGAAAACGAGAATTACAAAGCTTTATGAATTCGACGGATTGAATAAGGTCGATGTGGAAAAGGCAAATGTCGGATCCATCGTTGCTATTTCCGGTATTGGCGATCTGCAGATCGGTGATACGATCTGTACGCCGGGAGATGATGAACCGATTCCGTTCCAGAAGATTTCGGATCCGACGATTTCCATGAATTTCATGGTCAATGACAGCCCGCTTGCCGGAACAGAAGGTAAGTATTGCACATCCCGTCAGATTCGTGACAGACTGATGCGTGAACTGAATACCGACGTATCTCTTCGTGTAGAGGATACAGACAGCACGGATACCTTCCGTGTCTCCGGTCGTGGTGAGCTGCATCTTTCCGTTTTAATTGAGAAAATGCGTCGTGAAGGATATGAATTTGCGGTCAGCAAAGCGGAAGTTATTTACAAGACAGACGAACAGGGACATAAGCTTGAGCCTATGGAAGTCGCTTATGTGGACGTACCGCAGGATTTCTCCGGAACTGCCATTTCCATGCTGTCCGAAAGAAAGGGCGAACTTCAGAATATGACGACTCTTTCCGATGGTACGGTGAGACTGGAATTCAGAATTCCGGCCAGAGGACTCATCGGATTCCACGGACCTTTCCTGACGGCAACCAAGGGAACGGGAATTATCAACAGCGTGTTCGATGGGTATGAACCTTATAAGGGAGATATCTCCTACAGAAAGAATGGTTCTCTGATCGCATTTGAAGACGGAGAAGCGGTTACATATGGTCTCTTTGCCGCACAGGAGAGAGGATCACTCTTTATCGGACCCGGCACGAAGGTGTATGCCGGCATGGTTGTCGGTGAATCCAACCGCGGTGAGGAAATTGAGATCAACGTCTGCAAGACAAAGCATCTGACCAATACCCGTACATCCAGTTCCGATGAGGCACTGACACTGACGCCTCCGAGAATTCTGTCACTGGAACAGGCGATGGATTTCATCGACACAGACGAACTTCTGGAAGTGACACCGAAGAATATCCGTATCCGTAAGAAGATCCTGGATTCCAGAATGCGCAAGAGAGCAAACATGAAGTAAGTCCGCTGAATTTTACACAAAAGCTTGCTTATCAAAGATTGTAGGAGAAAGGTATGTCGATTTTTAAGGGCGCCGGAGTGGCAATTGTGACTCCGATGAACGAGGATGGATCCATCAATTACGATTCCTTCGGTCGGCTGATCGAGGATCAGATTGCACACCATACGGATGCGATTGTGGCAGTGGGAACATCAGGGGAAGCTTCAACCTTAGGGGATGAAGAGCATATTGAAGCGATCCGTTTCTGTGTGAAGAAGGTGAACGGAAGAGTTCCTGTGATTGCGGGAACAGGTTCCAATAATACGGAACATGCAATCATGATGTCACAGGAGGCCGAAAAGGCGGGAGCTGATGGGGTCCTGCTTGTGACTCCTTACTATAATAAGGCAACGCAGAAGGGACTGATTGCGCACTATACCGCAATTGCAAACAGTATGAGCCTGCCATGCATTATGTATAATGTGCCTTCCAGAACCGGGACGAATATTCAGCCGGCAACAGCCGCATTTCTCGGAAAGAATGTAAAGAACATCGTTGCAATTAAGGAAGCGTCCGGAAATATCAGCCAGATTGCGGAGCTTGCGCGTCTTGCAGAGGGATCTTTGGACATCATTTCCGGAAATGATGATCAGGTGGTGCCGATCTGCTCGCTGGGAGGTGTCGGCGTGATTTCCGTTCTGTCCAATGTGGCGCCCCGGGAAACACATGATATGGTGCAGTATTGCCTTGATGGAGATTTTGCAAAGGCACGTGAGATCCAGCTCAGAGCGCTGCCTCTTATTCGTGCACTTTTCTCAGAGGTCAATCCGATCCCCGTGAAGGCAGCACTGAATATGCAGGGGTTCAAGGTCGGAACACCGAGACTTCCGCTGACGGAAATGGAACCGGAGCATCAGGAAACACTGCGCAAGGCTATGAAGGAGTTTGGCTGCTTATGATGACACATGTGATATTAAACGGTGCCTGCGGGCATATGGGAAAAGTAGTTGCTGATATTGCTGCAAAAGATCCGGATCTGAAGATAGTGGCCGGGGCCGATGCCTTTGGTGGGCAGTATGCGGATTTTCCGGTCTATAAGTCCATCGGAGACGTTCATGAGGAAGCGGATGTCATTATTGATTTTTCTACGGCAAAGGCAGTGGATGAGCTTGTCGCTTACGGAACGGAGCGGGAGATTCCGATGGTCATCTGCACAACCGGTCTTTCTGACGAGCAGGTAAAGAACATTCAGGAAGCATCGGAGCATGTAGCAATCCTTCGTTCCGGCAATATGTCCCTTGGAATCAACCTTCTGCTGAAACTTTTAAAGGATGCTGCGAAAACTCTCATTCCGAACGGATTTGAGACGGAAGTGATCGAAGCACATCACGACAGAAAACTTGATGCTCCGAGCGGCACGGCAATCATGCTGGCCGATGCGGTCAATGAGGCATCCGGAAATGAGTTCCATTATGTATATGGACGCTCTGACAGAAGAGAAAAACGCGATCCGAAGGAAATCGGCATTTCCTCTGTCCGCGGAGGTACAATCGTCGGAATTCATGACGTGATGTTCGCCGGACAGGATGAAGTGATTGAGTTCAAGCATACGGCATACTCCCGTGCCATCTTTGCCAAGGGCGCTGCTTCGGCGGCAAAATTCCTTGCAGGAAAGAAGCCGGGAATGTATGACATGAGCGATGTGATTGAGGAGCAGATGAAGTGAAATTTCGTCCGTGCATCGATATCCACAATGGAAAGGTGAAGCAGATCATAGGAAGCAGCCTGAAAGATGAAGGGGACGCTGCGAAGGAAAACTTTGTCGCAGGGTACGATGCGTCCTGGTTTGCGGATCTTTTTAAGCGGGATCATCTGACCGGCGGTCATGTGATACTGCTCAATTCCCGTACTTCGCCCTATTATGAGGCAACGAGAGCGGCAGCGATTGCGGCGCTTGAAACCTATCCGGGAGGACTTCAGGTTGGCGGAGGAATCCGGGCTGACAATGCCGAAGAGATGATCAACGCCGGAGCCAGCCATGTCATAGTGACATCCTATGTCTTTTATGATGGAAAGATATCGATGAAACATCTTAAGGAACTGGAAGATGCCGTCGGAAAAGAACACATTGTTCTGGACCTTTCCTGCAGCAGAAAAGACGGCAGATTTTACATCATGACCGATCGCTGGCAAAAATACACGGACACGCCTCTTGATGCGGAACTCATGCAGGCTCTGGCGTCGCATTGCGATGAATTCCTGATTCACGCGATTGATGTGGAGGGGAAGGAACATGGACTCGATGAGGAACTGATGGATCTTCTTGTGAATGGTGTTCCGGAGAATTTCCCGGTTACTTATGCCGGAGGTATCCGCAGTTTTGACGATATTGAGGAAATTTACCGGAGGGGTCACGGAAAAATCGACTTTACGATAGGGTCGGCGCTTGACATCTATGGCGGAGCGCTTTCTTATCAGGATGTAGTGCATTATTGTAATAATA
>CAYYEB010000096.1:0-7088 GCA_964470725.1 uncultured Lachnospiraceae bacterium
GGTATACCGATGTGGTAAAAAAGGCGGAACTGACGGGATACACATCAGCGAAGGGCTTTATCGTATTTAAACTGGCTTTAATCAAATTATGATTGAAATCTTAGGTCAAGATGAATAGTAACGGTTTTGCTTTTATAAAAAATACGCTCTGGCACATGGGGTGCCGGAGAACATAAAAGGAGTTAAAGTAAAGACATGGCTAAGGAAAAGAAACTTGTAGAATCCATTACCCCGCGCTCAGTGGACTTTGCGCAGTGGTATACCGATGTGGTAAAAAAGGCGGAACTGACGGGATACACATCAGCGAAGGGATTTATCGTATTTAAACCGGCGGGGTATGCGATCTGGGAAAATATACGTAACGAACTGGATCGCAGATTCAAGGAAACCGGCGTACAGAACGTATATCTTCCGATGCTGATTCCGGAATCCCTTCTGGAAAAGGAAAAGGACCATGTCGAGGGCTTTGCTCCTGAGGTGGCATGGGTCGAGCATGGCGGCAATACAAAGCTGACAGAGCGCATGTGTGTCCGCCCGACATCCGAAACGATGTTCTGCGATCTGTATCAGAAGGATATTCATTCGTACAGAGATCTTCCGAAGGTTTACAATCAGTGGTGCTCCGTGGTGCGCTGGGAGAAGACGACACGGCCGTTCCTTCGTACACGTGAATTCCTGTGGCAGGAGGGCCATACGGCACATGCGACGGCAGAAGAGGCGATCGAACGGACCGTGCAGATGCTGAATCTCTATGCGGATTTCACAGAGGATTTCCTTGCGATTCCGGTCATCCGCGGCCAGAAGACGGACAAGGAAAAGTTTGCGGGTGCAGAGGCGACCTATACCATTGAGTCCTTAATGCATGATGGGAAAGCGCTTCAGTCCGGAACGAGCCATTATTTCGGCGACGGCTTTGCAAAGGCGTTCGGAATTCAGTTTACGGATAAGGATAACAAGCTTAAATATGTGCACCAGACTTCCTGGGGCTACACCACGAGAATGATCGGTGCCATTATCATGGTTCACGGTGATGATGACGGACTGGTACTTCCGCCTAAGGTTGCACCGACACAGTGCGTGGTGATTCCGATTCAGCAGAAGAAGGAAGGCATCCTTGAAGAAGCGGCGAAGATCCGCGACACTCTGAAGGCAGCGGGAGTTCGTGTGACATTGGATGATTCCGATCGTTCTCCGGGATGGAAGTTCTCTGATCAGGAAATGAGAGGCTTCCCGATGCGTGTGGAAATCGGCCCGAAGGATCTGGCAAATGGTCAGTGCGTGCTGGTGCGCCGTGATACACGTGAAAAGACAGTTGTGAAACTGGAAAATGTTGCAGAAGAGTCAAAGAAACTTCTGGACACGATTCAGAAGGATATGTTCAACCGCGCAAAGAAATTCCGTGATGAACATACGTATGAGGCTCACAATTACGAGGAATTCAAGGATATCGCCAATAACAAACCGGGCTTTATTCTGGCGCCGTGGTGCGGAGATCAGGCCTGTGAAGACAAGATCAAGGAAGACCTTGCAGTGACATCCCGCTGCATTCCGTTCGGTGATAAGGGCAAGGTACATGACGGAGATACCTGCGTCTGCTGCGGACGTAAGGCTAAGAAAATGGTGTACTGGGGCAAGGCATACTGATGCGGCTCAAGATTCCGGCAAAGGTGAAATTTATCCTGGATACGCTTCATAGCCACGGCTTTGAAGCGTATTGTGTCGGAGGCTGTGTGCGGGATGCCGTGCTGGCAAGAACTCCCAGCGACTGGGATATTACGACGTCAGCCAGACCGGAAGAAGTCAAGGCCTGCTTTCGTCGAACGATAGATACCGGCATTCAGCATGGGACGGTTACGGTGATGGTGGACAAAACCGGATTCGAAGTGACGACCTATCGGGTAGATGGAAACTACAGTGACGGACGGCATCCCGACAGTGTATCCTTCACATCGTCTTTGGCAGAGGACTTAAGACGCCGCGATTTTACAATCAATGCGATGGCCTACAATGAAAAGGACGGCCTCGTCGACCTGTATGGCGGCATGCAGGACCTTCAGAAAAAAATCATCCGGTGTGTCGGAAACCCGGATGAACGCTTTGACGAGGATGCGCTTCGCATTCTCAGAGCAGTCCGCTTTGCAGCGCAGCTTGATTTCGACATTGATCCGGCTACAAAAGAGGCAATCTCACGCCACGCGGAACATCTGAAAGTGGTCAGTGCCGAAAGAATCCAGACGGAGATTGTAAAACTCATCACTTCGGATCATCCGGAAAAATGGCTGGATCTGTATGATCTTGGCATTACAGCCATTATCCTTCCGGAATTTGATCTTTGCATGAAGACCCCTCAGAATACAAAATATCATATCTACAACGTGGGAGAACATATCGTAAGGGCGATGTGCGAAATTCCGCCTGAAAAGATTCTGCGCCTTGCGATGCTTCTGCATGACATCGGAAAGCCCTGTGTACGCTGGACCGACAGTCACGGCGTTGATCATTTTAAGGGACATGCCTATGTGAGTGCGGACATGGCTGACGGCATCCTTCGGCGCTGGAAATTTGACAATGATACACGGAAACAGGCAGTCAATCTGATTCGCTGGCATGATCTGCGTCCGAAGCCGAATACGGCGGATGTGAGAAGATGTATGTATACGGTGGGACCGGACCACTTTGAAGATTACCTGGCCGTGCAGTGGGCAGACAATATGGCCAAGTCCACATATAAGCTGAAGGAGCATCAGGAACGGCTGAATGAAGTCTACACGGTTTATCAGGAAGTTCTGAATCATGATGATTGTCTGAGTCTCAGACAGCTCAGCATCGACGGATCCGATCTGGCAAAAATGGGAATCCGTGGAAAAATGATCGGATTCATCCTGGAATCTTCTCTTATGTGCGTGCTGAAGGATCAGCGGCTCAATGAGAGGGATATTCTTCTGACCTATGCAGACGAAGTTCAAAAGAAGTATGCAGGGGCTTAAATAGTGATACATTTTACCCATTCCTGTGATAGACAGGAGTTCAGGTTATGGTCTGATTGCTCCGGGCGTCCGAGTGACGCCGGCTCTTAATGAATGCAAGCCGTTAGGCGCAGCATGAATTTAGAACCGCTGCGAGAACGAGCGAGCGGGAGCGTCCCGGAACAACAGACCACAACCTGAACTCCGTTAGCCTTGAGCATAAGAAGATGACGACCTGAAAATGTTGATTTTGTCTGTCTTGACAATACTTCGCGGGATTATTATAGTTTAATTGGGAATTTTGTTGGATAAAATGCAAGAAAGTATTGCACTTTATCGGCATATTTTGGAACTGAAGCGAAATGCCGGAATATCGGTACTTCCGTAAATGAAAAGGAAAGAGAGGAACAGAACATGTATCAGGACGAATACAAGCGCTGGCTTGCAGCTGATCTTGAGGACTTTGATCTGAAGAGAGAACTTCAGCTGATTGAAGGAGACGATGATGCAATTAAGGAGCGTTTTGCGGTAGCTCTGCAGTTTGGCACGGCGGGTCTTCGCGGAACACTTGGGGCCGGTACAAATCGCATGAATATCTGGGTTGTGCGTCAGGCGACACAGGGTGTTGCAGACTGGGTTAAAACGCAGGGCGGCACACAGACTGTAGCCATCAGCTATGATTCCCGTATCAAGGGCTCCGATTTTGCGAAGGACGCGGCCGGAGTACTGGCAGCAAACGGTATCAATGTCCGGATTTACGACGCTCTGATGCCGGTTCCGGCACTGAGTTTTGCAACGCGCTATTATCACTGCAACGCAGGAATTATGGTGACGGCATCTCACAATCCGCAGCAGTATAACGGTTATAAGGCATATGGCCCTGATGGCTGCCAGATGACGGATGAGGCTGTAGCGGTTGTATATGATCAGATTCAGAAGACAGACGTTCTGACCGGAGCAAAATATATTTCCTTTGCGGAAGGTGTAGAGCGCGGATTGATTAAATTCGTTGGTGATGACTGCAAGAAGGCCTTCTATGAGGCTATTGAAGCGTGCCAGGTTCGTCCGGGTCTTGCAAAGACAGCGGGACTGAAGCTTGTGTATTCACCTCTCAACGGAACGGGACTTATCCCGGTGACTCATGTTCTGACGGATATCGGTGTCACGGATGTGACGATTGTGCCGGAACAGGAATATCCGAACGGATATTTTACAACCTGCCCGTATCCGAATCCGGAAATCTTCCAGGCTCTGGAGAAGGGACTGAAGCTTGCCGAAAAAGAGGGAGCCGATCTGATGCTTGCAACGGATCCGGATGCGGACCGTGTCGGTATCGCCATGAAGTGCCCGGACGGCTCTTATGAGCTCGTATCCGGCAACGAGATGGGGGTTCTGCTTCTTGACTATATCTGCGCAGGAAGAATTGAAAAGGGCACAATGCCGAAGAATCCGGTTGCAGTGATGTCTATTGTATCCACGCCCCTTGCAGACCTTGTCGCAAAGCACTATGGCGTGGAAATGCGTCATACACTGACAGGCTTTAAGTGGATCGGGGATCAGATTGCGGATCTTGAGGCAAAGGGTGAAGTGGATCGCTTCATTTTCGGATTTGAGGAAAGTTATGGTTATCTGGCCGGACCGTATGTCCGTGATAAGGATGCGGTTGTGGCTTCTATGCTGATCTGCGAGATGGCTGCTTATTACAGAAGCATCGGATCTTCCATCAAGCAGAGACTGGAAGAAATCTACGCTGAGTACGGCCGTTATCTCAACAAGGTTGATTCCTTCGAATTCCCAGGCCTTTCCGGAATGGACAAGATGGCCGGTATCATGACAGAACTGCGTGAGAATCCGCCGAAGGATTTCGCGGGTCACAAGGTGCTTACCGTAACTGATTATGCGAAACCGGAAGAGACGGGTCTGCCGAAGGCGAATGTTCTGACATACGAGCTTGACGACGGATCCAAGGTAGTGGTTCGCCCGTCCGGTACAGAACCGAAGATCAAGGCATACTACACAACGAAGGGCAAGGATCTTGAAGAGGCTCAGAAGGAAAAGGATGAGCTTGCAGCTGCATTAAAGCCGATCTTTTCTTGACAGTCCGCCTGTAGCAGTCTACAATAGTAGACTGTTACCTTATTCGGAAAATACGAATCTTTAGGAGGCTTTTTACAAATGAATAAAGTAGAATTAGCAACAGCTATTGCAAATGAAACCGGTCTTTCCAAGGCTGATGCCACAGCAGCTGTCAAGGCTTTTATTGATGTTGTGACTGATGAGCTGAAGAAGGGCGAGAAGGTTCAGCTGGTTGGATTCGGAACATTTGATGTATCCGAAAGAGCTGCTCATTCAGGCAGAAATCCGCAGACAGGCGAGACCATTGAAATCGCAGCAACAAAGGTTCCGAGATTCAAGGCAGGAAAGGCCCTGAAGGACAGCGTCAACGAATAATACATGAGAGTATCCCCCGGATAAAAGATCCAGGGGATATTTTTATTGACAAAAGTATGTAAGGTGAGCCGAAAAATATATCTCCCGGCGCTCAAAATCGTTTGGGATTCGCGTCCGGGAGATATATTTTCCCGGCTCACATAACTGTAGTTCTGCGCACTGAAGGATGGAGGATATTATGTCAGCGGATAAAGTCAGAGAATATCTGAAGGAACGCGGTTTGGAGGACCGGATCACGACTCATGAAGAGACGATTGACACGGTGGAGCATGCGGCCATGAGAATCGGCTGCTCAGAGGCGGAAATCGCAAAGACACTGTCGTTTCTGGTGGATGAGAAACCGGTGATTGTAGTCATGGCCGGAGATGCCAGGGTGAACAGTTCAAAATTCAAGAAGCAGTTTCATACCAAGCCGCACATGATTCCAAGAGATGATGTGGAACGGATTACAGGGGACAAGCCGGGAGGAGTCTGCCCGTTTGCGATGCCGGAAGGAATACCGATCTGGCTTGATATTTCAATGAAACGCTTCCAAATCGTGCATCCGGCCGGCGGAGATGAGTTTACATCCGTGGCGCTGACGCCGGAAGAACTTGAAAAGGCTTCAGGCGCAACCGGCTGGTGCGATGTCTGCAAGGGTTGGGAACCGGAAGCATGACGGCACAGAGGGAAGAAGGAAAGAAAACAAAGTTTCTGCAGAAGAACAGTACGGTATTTTTCGGCGCGATGATCTGCTGCGCTCTTTGGGGAAGCGCTTTCCCCTGCGTGAAGGTGGGCATGAAGATGCTGCACATTTCATCCGGACAGACGGCGGATCAGATTCTTTTTGCCGGAGAACGCTTTTTCCTTGCGGGATTTCTGGTGATTTTGATTGAAAGCATCGCACGCAGAAAGGTGATGATTCCGCACGGTGTCCAGCATGCGAAGATCTGGAAGCTCTGCATTTTCCAGACGATTCTGCAGTATGCCTTTTATTATGTAGGTATCGCTCATACGAGCGGAGTCAATACGTCGATTGTGGACTCATTGGCGTATTTTCTGTCGATTCTGACAGCCTGTGTGCTCTTTCGGATGGAAAAGCTCACGGGACGCAAGATTATCGGATGTCTTCTGGGATTTGCAGGAGTCATCTTTGTGAACCTTTCGGGCAGCGGATTCAGCCTGAATATGTCCTTTATCGGAGAGGGAATGATTTTTCTGTCCGCGGTAGCATACTCGTTTTCTTCAGTCTTTGCAAAGAAGTTTTCACAGGGCGATGATCCGGTTCTGATCTCGGGGTATCAGTTTATGGCAGGAGCCTTGGTACTGATGGCGATCGGTCTTTTGGCAGGAGGACATTTCAGGAGATTTACGCCGACATCGTTTGCACTCTTCGTGTATCTGGCCTTTATTTCCACGGCGGCGTATACGCTTTGGACGATTCTTCTGAAATATAATGATGTATCGAAAGTCTCTATTTACGGTTTTATGAATCCGGTGTTCGGAGTCATCTTATCGGCGCTGATTCTAGGAGAACATCAGGGCTTCGGAGCAAAGTATCTGGTGGCGCTGGTGTTTATCTCCATTGGGATTGCGTTGGTCAATGGGACGGGGAAGAGAGAGGCTGCGTAGCTTAATACTCGCATCCTGCAAAATTTATAACAATGTTGTTCAGGAATCAAAGCGCAAGAG
>CAYYEB010000097.1:0-7088 GCA_964470725.1 uncultured Lachnospiraceae bacterium
TAAGATTTATGAAACTTTTTGAAAATTCGGGCATTCGGTCGATTTTTTAGGGCGGCTGTGGTATGCTGAAAGCATTATATACAGCTTGAAAAATGAAATTGTATGCTGATTTTTTATATATGCGGCAGGAAAAATAATACAAATGGTTTGCGAAAATTGGAGATAAGGAGAGATCTTGAAATGAATACCAGTCTTGTAATCATGGCAGCCGGAATCGGTTCCCGCTTCGGAGGAGGAATCAAACAGCTGGAGCCGGTGGGGCCAAATGGTGAAATTATTATGGATTATTCCATTCATGATGCGATTGAGGCGGGATTTCACAAAATCGTTTTTATCATAAGACGCGATATCGAAGAAGATTTCCGGGAGATTATCGGTCAGAGGATTGAAAAAATCTGTGCAAGAAATGGTGTGGAAGTTGCGTATGCCTTCCAAAATATGGAAGATATTCCGGCCGGATACACCGTACCGGCGGGTAGAAAGAAACCCTGGGGCACAGGTCAGGCGATTCTTGCCGCAAAGAATGAGATCAATGAACCTTTTGCAGTGATCAATGCGGATGACTACTATGGAAAGGAAGCCTTCAGTCAGCTGCAGGATTATCTGAAAAGTCTTACGCCGGCACGTTCAACGGAATACTGCATGGCAGGATTTATTCTGAAAAATACACTCAGTGATCACGGCGGCGTGACCCGCGGCGTCTGCAAGGTAGATGAAAAGGGATTTTTAAGTGATATCAAGGAAACACAGGACATCATTAAAACACCGGATGGAGCATCGGCGGATGGAATAAAGATTGATCCAAATTCCTATGTGTCCATGAATATGTGGGGCCTTCCGCCAAAGTTCCTGAATCTCCTTGAGGACGGATTCCTTGAATTTTTCGAGAACCTGAAAAATGATCCGACGATGGATCCGATGAAGGCGGAATATCTGATTCCTACCTATATCGGAGAGCTCCTTGAGAAGAAAGCTGTGACCGTGAAGGTGCTTCCGACACACGATAAGTGGTTCGGAGTGACATATAAGGAAGACAAACAGATCGTGGTGGATTCCTTTGCGGAACTTATCGCAAAGGGGGTCTACAGGGCGGACCTGTTTTCGGATCTGAAGTAATTGACATTGAACGAAAGGGGCATGCCCGCCGAAGAAAGATAGTTCTCCGACGAGAATTCGCATGCAGAAACTTTAATCACAAAGCGAAAGAATAAAGGAAAGAGGCTTCAGATGAAAAGACAATTGGCTGCAATTGTTCTGGCCGGTATGCTTGGCGTATCAGGCATTTCCGCAGTTCCGGTATTGGCTGCAAATCAGGAAGGGATGCAGAATACAGATGCCCTGGTCGGAATTCATGCAGATGCAGATGCACAGAAGACCGGCAGCGGTTTTACATATACATTGAACAGTGAGAGCCGGAGAATCCGGATTACCGGCCTTTCGGGTGCACGGACTTCTGTGACAGTCCCGCAGAAGATCGGTTCTGCAGTAGTGGATTTTGTGGGATTCTGGAATAGTCCGGATAAAGATTCGGTCCGAAGCATTACACTTCCGGATACTGTGACGAAAGTAGGAACGACGACCTCCTCGGATCCGGCATATGGTTTTGCAAATATGGCGAATCTCGAGCAGGTGAATCTTACGAATGCGGTGACGGAGCTTGGAAATTTCACTTTTTATCAGGATGCAAGGCTCGATTCTGTTACGATTCCGGAATATCTGACGAAAATCGGGAATTATGTATTTACGGGATGCGCTTCCTTAAAGAGCATCAGTGTGCCGACGGGCGTCACTTCCATAGGAGAAGGGGCCTTTCGGAACATGGACTCTCTGACGACTGTATATTTGCCGAAAAGTCTCAGAAGCGTTGGAAAAAATGCTTTCACGGATGATCCTTCGGTGACCGATATTTACTATGAAGGAACGGAAGAGGAGTGGAACCGGATTTCGTGGGGAACTGATGCGAAGAAGTCTCTGGAGGACAAAAATATTCATTTCGGCTATCAGTATGCCGCGAAAAAGGCAAAGCCAAATCCGACCGAGGTCCTCTTTAGACTCTATAATCCGAATACCGGG
Organism: uncultured Lachnospiraceae bacterium; assembly: GCA_964470725.1. Classification (GTDB taxonomy): domain Bacteria; phylum Bacillota; class Clostridia; order Lachnospirales; family Lachnospiraceae; genus Chordicoccus. The sequence goes on from CAYYEB010000097.1 coordinate 2,074, forward strand.
GAACATTTTTATACGGCAAATGCCGGAGAGAAGGCAGCTCTGGTAAAGGTCGGCTGGCATGATGAGGGCAATGCATGGACAGCTCCTCTCAATTCGGATCAAAATGTGTACAGACTGTATAATCCGAATGCAGGGGACCATCATTACACAACCAGTCAGAACGAAAGGAATGCTCTTGTGAAGGCAGGATGGAAATATGAGGGAGTGAGCTGGCTTTCCTCGGAGAGCAGAAGAACGCCGGTATTCCGTCAGTATAATCCGAATGCAAAATCCGGAGCGCACAATTATACTACCTCTACAACCGAGGCAAATTATCTCATTTCCATAGGGTGGAGAAATGAGGGAACCGGCTGGTACGGAGAGTGATTGAACCATGAGCGAATCACTGCACAGTATGCTTTCGAAAATGCAGGGAGTCTTTACGGCAAATGACATGATGATTTTTACGGTCGTACTTGTCCTCATCTGTCTGCTGCCGATTTTCCTGCTGTTGTTTCGAAGACGCGGAAGCGTCAGGGCCGTGGCGCTGATTCTTTTTGTAATCTATATTTTCGCAAATCTGAGTTTTACAATCCTGAACCGGGAGGTACTGTCTGACCATTATCTGATTCTTCAGCCGACCGGAGATTTCAAGAGTGCATTTTATCTCGATCTGGGATTTCTGGGGACGATTCGGGAACTGTTTCATGGCGGATTCCGGGCGGCGATGAATTCAGTGCATATCCGGAACAGCGAAATGGCGAGAGAGGTATTTTTAAACATTCTTCTGTATGTGCCGATGGGATATCTGATACCCTTTATTTTCAAGTCTCTGCGATCCCATGTCTTTCTGATTACGTTTATCGGATTTCTTTGCTCATGCGCAACGGAAACGGCACAGCTGATATATCATATCGGATATTTTCAGGTTGATGATATTGTGACAAATACACTCGGGTGTCTGATCGGAGCAATTCTTGGATGTCTGCTGTCGAGGATGGATGCGTAGGACTTATACAGAATGTAGTGCAGGTTCTTGCATATAGGATTTCATTATGAGGGAGGAAAACATGAAGAAGAAGGGAAAAGTGGGATCGGTTGTGGCGATTCTGATCGTTGTGGCTGTCATTATCGCTGCCGGATTTCTGACTGATGCAAAATCCGTACAGAAATCCCCATGGGCGCTGCTGCCGCCGGTCATCGCCATTGCACTGGCACTGGTGACAAAGGAAGTTTACAGCTCCCTGTTCATCGGAATACTGACGGGAGCTCTGCTTTTTACGGGATATAACTTTGAGGCGACATTGAACCGTATCTTCAGCGATGGCATTGTTGCGGTTCTCACCGATGCAAGTCACATGGGAATTCTGGTTTTCCTGGTGATTCTGGGAGCCATGGTGCAGATGATGAATCGGACGGGCGGTTCGGCAGCTTTCGGAAACTGGGCCTCCAAACATATCAAAACCCGTGCCGGTGCACAGCTTGCGACAATCGCACTTGGGGTTTTGATTTTCATTGATGACTATTTTAACTGCCTGACCGTAGGTTCGGTTATGCGTCCCGTTACGGATAAGCATCATGTCAGCCGTGCAAAACTTGCATATCTCATCGATGCAACGGCAGCTCCGGTCTGCATTATCGCCCCGATTTCTTCCTGGGCGGCCGCCGTTTCAGGCTATGTCAAAGGAGAAAACGGAATCAAACTTTTTGTGGAGACGATTCCGTATAATTATTATGCATTGCTGACAATTGCAATGATGATCTTCCTTGTTGTCTTCAATGTGGATTACGGCCCGATGTACATCCATGAAAAAAATGCAATAGAGAAGAACGACCTGTTTACGACTCCGGAACGTCCTTATGAAAATGCGGCGGCTGAGTCAAAGGACAGAAAAGACGGACACGTCATTGATCTGCTGTTCCCGATCATTACACTTGTCATCGGCTGCGTTATCGGAATGATTTATACCGGCGGATTTTTCTCCGGAAAGAACTTTGTCGATGCCTTTGCGGATTCCAACGCTTCTGTGGGACTTATGCTCGGATCCTTCTGCGCAATGGTTGTCACAATCATTTTCTATATGGTACGGAGAATCTTGAAATTCAGCGAGATTATGGACTGCATTCCGGAAGGATTCAAGGCCATGGTCCCGGCCATTCTGATTCTGACATTTGCCTGGACGCTCAACAAGATGACAAGCGACATGGGAGCCGCAGATTTTGTGGCCGGTGTCGTGAAGAATTCTTCACAGGGCGTCACAACCTTCCTTCCTCTAATGGTATTCCTGGTTGCAGTGGGACTCAGTTTTGCTACCGGAACATCCTGGGGAACCTTCGGTATCCTGATTCCGATCGTCATTGCCTGCTTCCCGCATGACCATACAATGATGGTTCTTTCCATGAGTGCCTGCATGGCCGGATCTGTATGCGGTGATCACTGCTCACCGATTTCCGATACAACAATCATGTCATCAGCCGGAGCGCAGTGCCTGCACTTAAATCATGTATCGACGCAGCTGCCGTATGCGATGACCTGTGCTGCAGTTTCCAGTGTGACATACATCTTTGCCGGATTCGTGAAAAATCCGGTGATCTGTCTGATCTTCGGTCTGGCGCTGATGGGAGGGGTACTGTTCTTCATCAAGGAGAGAGAGGCAAAGAAGAAGATGGTGCTCGAGGGCCGTGCAGATGATTCGCAGTGAGATGAGTTAAGCGGACGTGTCGCAGCGGAATATGTCGGATGCTCCCTCTCTCGTAAACGGTAAGCATATATTACTTCTTTACCCCATCGCCGCCAGTATCATCTGTGCGACTTCCGTCATCGGCGTGGAGGTTTCCATACTTCGCCTTTGTATGAAGCGGTATGCCTGATCTTCTGTCATATCCTGCTGATACATCAGAAGTTCCTTGGCATCTTTAATCACCTTCTTATCAACTTCGGAACGGTGGGGAATCCGTTTCTCCACAGCTCTTTCATCGAGCTGCAGAAGAATGTTTACACCTCCGATCAACTCTCCTGCCTTTACCGGCAGGGCAACCTTAAATAAATCCTCATTTTCACAATAATCCAGATCTGTCGGTTTCCCAAGACAAAGAAAAAATGTAGTTTCTCCGAGGGTGGCAGCGAGTTCATCCGCCGTCATATCCCCAAGCCTCGGAGTGCAGATGACAACGCCGCCGTCCATGCGTTTGGCGGCACGGATGGCTTCCTGCCCGGAAGAACAGACAACTCTGACTTCTACACCATTGCGCTGCAGAATACCGACAATGGATTCACGGAGCTTTTCACTTTTGATAGCCACAATCGTTCGAATCATATCAAGCCCCCTTATCAGTTGCAGTTATACGTACGCCGCCCGGCCTTACAGTCGGACGGCGTATATGGAGTTATGTCATGAACGATATGACAATCAGTAAACTCCAAGGTATGTCTTCAGTTCCCAATCGGAAACAGCAGTACGGTAGGAATCCCATTCGTTCTTCTTTCCGGCTACATACTGAGTATAGCAATGATCGCCGAGAACGGAAACAAGAAGTTTATCTTCTGAAAGAGCTTTGATAGAATCGGCAAGAGTTCCCGGAAGAGAATCAATGCCTCTTTCCTGTCTTTCTTCATCTGTCATTGTAAAGATATTATCGGTGACTTCATCCGGAGGAGTCATACCCTTTTCAATTCCGTCAAGACCTGCGGCAAGGCAGCCGGCCAGCGCAAGATACGGGTTTGCACTCGGATCCGGGCATCTGAGCTCAACTCTGGTAGCCTTTCCGCGTGCTGCCGGGATACGAATGAGAGCGGATCTGTTGGAAGCGGACCATGCAAGATAGCAGGGAGCTTCGTAACCCGGAACCAGTCTCTTATAGGAGTTCACGAGCGGGTTGGTCAGAGCTGTAAGGCCCTTGACATGGGCAAGAACACCTGCGATGAAGGAATATGCTTCTTTGGAAAGCTTTCTGTCGCCATTCTCATCATAGAAGACGTTCTTTCCGTCCTTATAAAGGGACATATTGATATGCATACCGGAACCGTTGACACCATAGAGCGGCTTCGGCATGAATGTTGCATGCAGACCGTTCTTACGGGCAATCGCCTTTACGGCGAGCTTGAATGTCATGATCTTATCTGCAGTGGAAAGGGCAGGACCATATTTGAAGTCGATTTCGTGCTGTCCGATTGCAACTTCATGATGGGAAGCCTCGATTTCATATCCCATCTTTTCGAGAGCGAGGCAGATTTCACGACGTGTATCGGAGCCGTGATCCAGAGGCGCAAGATCGAAATAACCGGCCTTATCACTTGTCTTTGTGGTTGGGTTGCCTTCGTCATCTGTTTCAAACAGGAAGAATTCACATTCCGGGCCTACATCGAATTCATAACCCATCTTGGCTGCCCGCTCAATTTCCTTAATCAGGATATGTCTCGGATCGCCTTCAAATGGAGTGCCGTCCGGATTATAGACGTTGCAGATCAGTCTTGCGACTTTTCCGTGCTGCGGTCTCCATGGAAATACGGTCCAGCTGTCAAGATCCGGATACAGGTACTGATCGGACTCATTGATTCTTGCGAATCCTTCGATGGAACTTCCGTCAACCATGATCTCATTGTTTACGGCCTTCTTCAGCTGTGATCTTGTAATTGCAACGTTTTTCAGCTGACCGAAAATGTCCGTGAACTGCATACGGATAAATTCTACATCGTCCTCGTCCGCCATACGTAAAATGTCTTCTTTTGAATAACTCATAAGTACCTCCTCCGGGATGACTCCCTGATTACGTGTCAGATATTCGAATATAAAAAAAGAAAGAGCAGGACTTTCCCTTTTATCTTGGGAGCACCCTTGCTCTTTCTATGTGCATGATTATAATTTTACGCGTTAAAGTTGTCAAGCATAAAATTATTTAATTCTGTTTTCAGAAAACTTAAGATTCTAAGGAGATCCGTCTTTTCATAAAAGAAACAGAAGATTTAATCCAGATCTTCCTTCTCCCGTCTTTAAGAGTTAGCACCATACTTTTTCTGAACTGAAAAATTTTCAAAA
>CAYYEB010000098.1:0-6995 GCA_964470725.1 uncultured Lachnospiraceae bacterium
AGACACGTTTATCCGACGCATGATTTTTTTCTGCCATACTCATATGTGCCCTCCATGCAAATACGAACGTATGTTCTTAACCTATGTAAAATATATCAACATATAAGACATGTGTCAATTGAAATTTATGCGCAAAGAGATGAAAAACTACAGTATATTTTTCGGTATACAGGGTCTCGGATCATGGCCTGATTGATCCGGGCGTCCGAGCGCCGCCAGTTCTTGATAAATGCAAGCCGCTAGGCGCGCATGAATCTAGAACTGCTGCGAGTGCGAGCGAGCGGGAGCGTCCCGGAGCAACAGGCCATGATCCAAGACCCGTTAATTTTGAGCTGCATTCCAGAGTCCTGAGCATCATTTCCATCCTTCTTCCGCGTCCCCGACACTTCATTATTTGTCCCTTAGAAACAATTGACAAAAAGTTTGCCTCCGTACAATGCTGCCGCCCTTGCATTAAGAACTTCATTACGGTAAAATGTCTAAAGCTTGTAAGCCCAGGAGCTGCGCGACAGATGGTCTGTCCGCGGCTCCTTACTGGAAAGGATGGTCAAAGGTTGAAAGCATCCCTTATATTGGAAGATGGTACGGTTTTTACCGGAACCAGTATCGGTTCGACACGAACCTGCATTTCAGAAATCGTTTTTAACACATCAATGACTGGTTATCTTGAAGTTTTAACCGATCCTTCTTATGCCGGACAGGCGGTATGTATGACATATCCTCTGATCGGCAACTACGGCATTTGTCTTGAAGACATGGAATCCAGCCAGCCGTGGCCTGACGGCTATATCGTTCGTGAACTTTCACGACTCCCCAACAACTTCCGTTCGGAAGGAACAATCCAGAATTTTCTTATGCAAAACGATATTCCGGGTATTGCCGGAATTGACACAAGAGCTCTCACGAGAATTCTCCGGGAGAAGGGAACCATGAACGGCATGATTACCGTAGGTGACTTCAACGTGGATGAGGTAAAGGAGCAGCTGAAAAAGTACAAACCGACAGGCGTCGTTGCAAAGGTGACGTGCAAAAAGCCGCAGCATCTGAAGGGCAACGGACCGCGTGTGGCGCTTTATGATTTCGGCACAAAGAGCGACATTGCCAAAAACCTCAATAAGCGCGGGTGCGATGTCACGATCTATCCGGCATTTACACCGGCGGAAGAGGTACTGAATACACATCCGGACGGCATCATGCTTTCCAATGGACCGGGAGATCCGAAGGAAAATACGGATATTATTAAGGAAGTAAAGAAACTTTATGATTCCGATGTGCCGATCTTTGCGATCTGTCTCGGTCATCAGCTCATGGCTCTTGCAACGGGAGCGGATACCTTCAAGCTGAAATACGGACACAGGGGAGGCAACCATCCGGTGCGGGATCTCATGGGAGACGGAAGAGTTTACATTACATCCCAGAACCATGGTTACGCGGTGGATACGAAGAGCCTTGATCCGAAGATTGCGGTTCCGGCATTTGAAAACGTCAATGACGGAACAAATGAGGGTGTCAAATACGTGGGCAAAAACATTTTTACGGTACAGTTCCATCCGGAAGCGTGCCCGGGCCCGCAGGATGCCAATTTCCTGTTTGACCGTTTTATGAATATGATGAAGAAGGGAGAGCAGCATGCCGAAAAATAAGGATATCAAAAAAGTCCTCGTAATTGGGTCAGGACCGATCGTCATTGGACAGGCAGCGGAATTTGATTATGCGGGGACACAGGCCTGCCGGTCTCTCCATGAAGAAGGGGTCGAGGTTGTTCTCTTAAACAGTAACCCTGCGACGATCATGACGGATAAGGATATTGCGGACGAAGTATACATCGAGCCGCTGACGGTAGAGGTCGTCAAAAAAATTATTGAAAAGGAAAAGCCGGATTCCGTGCTTCCGACTCTGGGAGGTCAGGCAGGACTCAACCTTGCGATGGAACTGGCGGATCAGGGCTACTTTGACGAGCATCCGGAAGTAAAGCTGATCGGAACGACGGCTCTGACAATTAAGAAGGCGGAAGACCGCCAGATGTTCAAGGATACGATGGAGAAGATCGGTGAACCGATTGCCCCTTCCCAGGTTGTACATCATGTGGAAGAAGGCGTGGAGTTCGCAAAGAAGATCGGACTTCCGGTGGTTCTGCGCCCGGCCTACACGCTTGGCGGTTCCGGCGGCGGAATTGCCCATGATGAACAGGAACTTCGGGAAATCCTGTCGAATGGTCTGCGCCTTTCCCGTGTCAACGAAGTTCTCGTGGAGAAGAGTATCGCCGGCTGGAAGGAAATCGAATACGAGGTGATGCGTGACGCGAAGGGCAACAAGATCACGGTCTGCAACATGGAAAATATCGATCCTGTCGGTGTGCATACCGGTGATTCCATCGTAGTCGCGCCTTCCCAGACACTCAGCGATAAGGAATATCAGATGCTGCGTACGTCGGCTCTGAACATTATCGAAGAACTGAAGATCACCGGCGGCTGCAACGTGCAGTATGCCCTGAATCCGAATTCTTTTGAATACTGCGTCATCGAGGTCAACCCGCGTGTCAGCCGCAGCTCGGCTCTGGCATCCAAGGCGACCGGATATCCGATCGCGAAGGTTTCCGCGAAGATTGCTCTCGGCTACACGCTCGATGAGATTCCGAATGCGATTACAAAGAAGACCTATGCTTCTTTCGAACCGATGCTCGACTATGTGGTTGTCAAGATGCCGCGTCTTCCGTTTGATAAATTCATTACGGCAAAGCATACGCTGACGACACAGATGAAGGCGACCGGTGAGGTTATGGCAATCTGCGACAGCTTTGAGGGAGCGCTGATGAAAGCGATCCGATCCCTGGAACAGCATGTGGATTCACTGATGTCCTATGACTTCAGTCACATTGATGATGAGCAGTTCCTTGAGGATCTGAAGATTGTGGATGACCGCCGCATCTGGAGAATTGCGGAAGCAATCCGCCGGCATATTCCGTATGAAGAAATTTCCAGCCTTTCCGGAATCGATATCTGGTTTATCGACAAGATCGCGATCCTTGTGGGAATGGAATATTCTCTGAAGAATCAGAAACTGACACCTCATCTTCTGGCAGAAGCAAAGCATCTGGAATTCCCGGATTATCTGATAGCACGCCTTTCCGGCGTTTCCGAGGAAGAGATCCGGAAGATGCGTTTTGAAAATAACATCGTTGCCTCCTATAAGATGGTTGATACCTGCGCAGCGGAATTTGAGGCGGAGACGCCATATTTCTATTCCGTCTATGGTGGAGAAAATGAGGCTATTCCAAAGCATGACCGTAAGAAGGTTCTGGTACTCGGCTCCGGGCCGATTCGTATCGGACAGGGAATTGAGTTCGATTTCTGCTCGGTTCACTGCACCTGGGCATTTCAGAGTGAGGGATGGGAGACCATCATCATCAACAACAACCCGGAAACGGTTTCCACGGACTTCGATATTGCGGATCGTCTGTACTTTGAGCCGCTGACACCTGAGGATGTGGAAAATGTAGTCAACATCGAAAAACCTGACGGAGCGGTTGTGCAGTTCGGAGGCCAGACGGCAATCAAACTGACCGAAGCCCTTATGAAAATGGGTGTACCGATTCTCGGAACGGATGCGGATGATGTCGACGCGGCAGAGGACCGTGAGCGTTTTGATGAGGTCCTGGCTTCCGTCGGAATCAAACGGCCGAAAGGCGAGACCGTATATACCGCGGAGGAGGCAAAGAAGGTTGCCAACAAACTCGGTTATCCGGTGCTTGTCCGTCCTTCCTATGTGCTTGGAGGACAGGGTATGCAGATCGCCATCAGCGACGAGGATATCGACCAGTATATCGGCATTATCAACCGGTACGAGCAGGATCACCCGATCCTTGTTGACAAATATATGCTTGGCAAGGAATGTGAGGTAGATGCGGTCTGCGACGGGCAGGATATTCTGATTCCGGGTATCATGGAACATGTGGAACGGGCAGGAATTCATTCGGGTGATTCCATTTCGGTGTATCCGGCACAGACGCTGTCTCAGACGGCCAAGGACAAGATCGTTGACTATACGGAAAAGCTTGCGAGAGCGCTTCATGTGAAGGGCATGATCAATATCCAGTTTATTGACCAGGGCGATGATGTCTATATTATCGAAGTAAATCCGAGATCTTCGAGAACGGTTCCGTATATCAGTAAGGTGACGGGAATTCCGATTGTGCCACTTGCGGCAAAAGTGATTCTGGGTCATACGATTCGTGAACTCGGTTATACGCCGGGGCTGCAGCCGGAGGCAAAGTATATCGCAATCAAGATGCCGGTATTCTCTTTTGAGAAGATTCGTGACGCGGATATCAGTCTCGGACCGGAAATGAAGTCAACCGGTGAAGTGCTCGGCATTTCAGAACATTTCAACGAAGCGCTTTACAAGGCCTTCCTTGGAGCCGGCATCAATCTGCCGAAATACCGGAATATGATCATCACGGTGCGTGATGAGGACAAGGCGGCAATTACACCGATTGCGGCACGATTTGAAAAACTCGGATATCGTATCTACTCAACACAGGGAACTGCGGCATATCTGAATGCGCACGGAGTTCATGCGGTTCGTACCAATAAGATTGAACAGGTACATCCGAACCTGATGGATCTGATTTGGGGACACAAAATCGATCTGGTAATCGACCTTCCGCCTCACGGAATCGAACATCAGCACGATGGATTCGTAATCCGCAGAAACGCCGTTGAAACGGGAGTCACCGTTCTCACGGCAATCGATACGGCGGAAGCACTTGTGACATCTTTGGAAAATACGGATAAGGATAACCTTTCGCTGGTAAACATTGCAGAGATAGAATCTCCCGTATCGGAGAACAAAAAATAAAAAAACGGAGAGAAACTTATGCTGGAAATACTGGCGGTTATCATATTAGGTATTGTGGAGGGGATCACCGAGTGGCTTCCGATCAGTTCGACGGGCCACATGCTTTTGGTGTATCAGATCTTTCACATCAATGAACAGGACCCGTTCTGGTCCATGTTTCTTGTTGTGATACAGCTTGGAGCCATCCTGGCTGTTGTCGTCCTTTACTGGTCGAAACTCTGGCCGTTCCACATGCCTGATCCGGAAGAAAGCGGAATTTTCAAGGTGATCAGCCGGCCGAAACTGATTATGTGGCTGAAAATCGCCGTGTCGTGTATACCGGCTATGATCGTAGGTCTTACGATTGATGACTGGATTGAGGCGCACCTGTACAATTATGTGACGGTTGCGATTATGCTGATCGTCTACGGCGTTCTGTTTATTATTGTGGAAAATCATAATGCGGGACGTCGTGCAACGACAAAAAAGATCTCACAGATCTCCTGGAAGCTGGCACTGATCATCGGCATTTTCCAGATGCTGGCCATTATTCCCGGAACTTCCCGCTCCGGTGCGACGATCCTTGGAGGAATTATGTTCGGAATGTCGAGAAGACTGGCGTCCGAATATACCTTCTTCCTTGCCGTACCGACGATGCTGGGAGCAAGTATCTTAAAACTTGCGAAATTCGGAGGCGGATTTACGGGTCTTCAGATCTTTTATCTGATCCTCGGAATGGCAATCGCATTTTTCGTTTCGATCTATGCGATCAAGTTCCTGATGCAGTACATCCGGACTCATGATTTCAAGGTCTTCGGCTGGTACCGGATCATTCTCGGAGCAGTTGTGCTTTTGGTATTCGGAATTTCCGCTTTAGTGTGAGAAATGATGTGACTGTTTAGAGTTTACTGAGGCTGACGGGTCATGAATGGAGACCCTGTATACCTTGGAAGAACAGTCAGATGATATTCGTATACTAAATATTTGCAATCGTCAAAAAACAAAATGTACACTTCCGGTAAAGGGAGGAAACCAAGATGGAAAAAAAGAAAACAATCGTTGTGGCGCTGGGCCACAGAGCACTGGGCAATAATCTTCCGGAGCAGAAGAGTGCAACCAAGGAGGCGGCAAAGGCAATTGCGGATCTTGTGGAAACGGGCGCGAATGTTGTCATTACACACAGTAATGCGCCTCAGGTCGGCATGATCCACATGGCGATGAATGAATTTGCGCAGAATCATGAGGGATATACATCCTGCCCGATGTCTGTGGCTTCGGCAATGAGCCAGGGCTATGTGGGATATGATCTGCAGAACGCAATTCGTGCAGAACTTATCACGCGGGGAATCTATAAGCCTGTTTCAACAGTACTGACCCAGGTACTTGTGGATCCGTATGATGAGGCCTTCTATGAACCGAGCAAAATCATCGGAAGAGTCCTGACGGAAGAAGAAGCAAAAGAAGAAGAGAAAAAGGGAAACTTCGTCACAAAGACGGAGGATGGCTGGCGCAGAATCGTGGCGGCTCCGCACCCGAAGGAAATCATCGAACTCGATACGATTAAGGCCCTCGTCCGGGAAAATCAGATCGTGATCTGCTGCGGCGGCGGCGGAATCCCGGTGCTTGAACAGGGCGTCGATTTAAGAGGAGCATCTGCAGTCATCGAAAAAGATGAGATCGCCGGACTTCTGGCAATTGATTTAAATGCAGACGTGCTGATGATCCTGACATCTGTAGATGCGGTTGCCATCAATTATAAAAAAGACAACGAAAAGATTCTGACAAAGATAGATACGCGCCAGGCCAGAAACTATCTTGAAGAAGATCAGTTTGAAAAGGGATCGATGGAGCCGAAGCTGAGAGCCATCGCGGATTTCGTGGAAGTCGGAAGCAATCGCCGCGGGATCATCACCTCCATCAGCCGTGCCAAGGCGGCTTACCTCGGCAAAGCCGGAACCGAAGTTGTGAATGCGGTCGAATAAGAATAGTATCGAAAAACAGAATATTCTGTTTTTGCGATCTAGGAATAGGAAATCTTTCTTAAGAATTATTTTAGAATCTTTAGATTTAATTTCTGAACCCGTCACAATCCAGTCACAATTCATGTCTATTATGTATTTCAGATAGTTGATGAACCAATTCACTATCTCCCCCCTCAT
>CAYYEB010000099.1:0-6993 GCA_964470725.1 uncultured Lachnospiraceae bacterium
GAAACAGAAGATTTAATCCAGATCTTCCTTCTCTTCCTGAGCCTCCTGCCTTTGATCCATATGTCTGATGGATGCCGCCACAAAGCCGCGGAAGAGCGGATGCGGACGGTTCGGACGGGATTTGAACTCCGGATGTGCCTGCGTCGCAATGAAGAACGGATGACTGTCAATTTCACACATTTCCACAATATGTCCGTCCGGGGACTGTCCGGAGAAGTTCATGCCTGCCGCAGCGAGCTGAGCCCGGTATTCATTGTTCACTTCATATCTGTGACGATGACGCTCGTGGATATCAGCTGATCCGTAGAGCTCATAAGCCAGGGATCCCTCTTCCAGATGGCACGGATAGGAACCGAGACGCAGTGTTCCGCCAATATCCGTCACGCCGTTCTGATCCGGCATGAGAGCAATGACCGGATGAGTCGTATCCGGATGAAATTCGATGGAGTCGGCATCGTCCATGCCGGCCACATGTCTGGCAAATTCGATGATGGCAAGCTGCATGCCGAGGCAGAGACCGAGGTACGGAACGTTATTTTCACGGGCATACTGAATTGCACAGATCATTCCTTCAATTCCACGTTCGCCGAAACCGCCCGGTACCAGGATACCGTCAACATCATCAAGAAGAACGGCAGCTGTTTCCGGTGTGACTTTTTCGGATTCGATCCATTTGATATGTACATCCGCAAAATTGGAGATGCCGCCGTGCTTTAATGCCTCAACTACAGAAAGATATGCATCGTGGAGCGCCGTATATTTTCCTACAAGAGCGACAGTGACATCTTTCTTCGGGTGACGAAGACGTCCTACCAGGTCTGTCCAGTCTGACAGATCAGGTTCAGGGCACGGAAGATCGAGGGCTTTCAGAACAACCTGAGCGATCTGCTCCTTTTCAAGGGCCAGAGGTGCCTCATAAAGGTAATCAACGTCAAGGTTCTGGATGACATGATCCTTCGGTACGTTACAGAACAGGGCTACCTTGTCGCGGATGGATTTCGGAATCTCCATTTCGGAGCGAAGAACAACCATCTCCGGCTGAATTCCCATGGACTGCAGCTGCTTGACGGCCATCTGCGTCGGCTTGGTTTTCAGTTCTCTGGAACAGCGCAGATAGGGCAGAAGCGATACGATCATCAGGACTGCATTTGTCGGGCCGACTTCCTGTTTGAACTGACGGATTGCTTCAAGAAACGGCTGGGATTCGATATCACCGACAGTTCCGCCAACTTCAATGATGGAAATCGTCAGAGATTTCGGATCTTCATCATGATAAAAATAGGATTTGATTTCATTGGTAATGTGCGGGATCACCTGTACGGTGCCGCCGCCGTAATCTCCACGCCGTTCCTTATTGAGAACGGACCAGTACACCTTTCCTGTGGTTACATTGGAATTGTGTGTCAGAGATTCGTCGATGAAACGTTCATAATGGCCGAGATCAAGATCCGTTTCCGTTCCGTCATCAGTGACGAATACTTCGCCGTGCTGAATCGGATTCATTGTACCCGGGTCAATGTTGATGTAGGGGTCGAGTTTCTGCATGGTTACTTTGTATCCGCGGGCTTTTAAGAGACGCCCGAGGGAAGCTGCCGTGATTCCCTTGCCGAGACCGGATACAACACCGCCTGTGACGAACACATACTTTGTTGCCATGAATTACCTCCGTCGTAAAAAAAGAAAAAGAGCCGGAAAGAGAGTGAATATCGCTCAGATTTCCTTGCGGCTCGTCTTAACACTTCTACTTTACAACCGGGGGAGAGTCTTGTAAAGGGAGAATCGGGAGAGTCTGATGGGTAAGTGTCAGTCGCAGGACCTGGATGTCTGTCTTCAGATCAGGCGTCGTCCCCCTCAGCTGTTCGAACTAGGTTCTGCCCGTTGGGCAATCACCAAGTTCTCACGATCTTCGGGCTCCTTTGGCCGATTGATCTGAAAGCAGACATCCCGGCCCTGCTCCTTTGCGATGCCGCTGACAGGTGCGACCGTATAGATCGTATACTTTGAGCCAAAGAAAATTAAGTAAAGCAAATCCTGACTTTCGAAAAATAGGTGTTGACAAGAACCCTCATGCGGTGCTAACTTGTATGGCAGTGAAAGAAATGCGGTCCAAAGGCGGGCAGCGGATTTCTTCGGTGGAAGAAGTCTGTGCCCGCCTTTTTCTTATTTAAATGCGGACTGTGGAAAGGAGGAAGTCGTTATGTGCAGCATTATGGGAATTGAATCTGGGAGGAGTTTTTCACTCAATAATCTTAAGGATGCTTTTTTGAAGACGGCCTCCCGCGGTCCGGATATGGAACGCTTCGAGAAAGCCGGAGACGGGTACCTGGGATTTCAGCGTCTTTCAATTATGGGTCTTTCTGAGGAGGGAATGCAGCCGTTTCATCTGGATGGAGACATGGTTGTCTGCAACGGCGAGCTGTATGGCTTCCGGAAACTGAAGACGGATTTGATTGCGGACGGCTATAAATTTAAGAGCGGATCCGACTGTGAGATTATTCTGCCGCTGTATCATGAATACGGTTTTGATATGTTCAGGATGCTGGATGCGGAATTTGCAATGGTCATTTACGATTCAAAGAAACAGCAGCTGATCGCGGCCCGTGATCCGATCGGTATCCGCCCGCTTCACTACGGATATGATAAAGACGGGCATATCGTATTTGCTTCAGAAGCCAAGAACCTGGTTGGTCTTGTGGAAAGGGTCATGCCATTTCCTCCGGGATGTTATTATGCGGATGGAGAATTCCACAGATATGCTGAAATTTATAAGGGACGCAAGGAGTTTATCGCAAAAGATGCGGCGGAGGAAAGTCAGGCCGAGGCGGCAGGCGTCATTGCCGGAACGACGGCGGCTCCTGTTTCTGTGATTTCCGCAACGGCGGATGAGGCTTCCGAAATGATCAGAAAGCTTCTGGTCCGTGGTGTGGAGAAACGTCTGGATGCGGATGCGCCTCTGGGCTTCCTGCTTTCGGGAGGACTTGATTCTTCACTTGTGTGCGCAATCTCCGCGAGACTTTTGCAGAAGCCGATTCGTACCTTTGCCATCGGCATGGATAAGGATGCCATCGATCTGAAGTACGCCCGCGAGGTGGCGGATTATCTCGGTGCGGATCATACGGAAGTGATTATCGACAGGGATACTGTCATCAAATCACTGCGCGAAGTAGTCGCGGCGCTTGGTACCTATGATATTACGACAATCCGTGCCAGTATGGGCATGTACCTTTGTTGCAAGTGGATCCATGAAAATACGGATGTCCGAGTTCTTCTGACGGGCGAAGTTTCAGATGAGCTTTTCGGCTATAAATATACGGATTTTGCTCCGTCTGCGGAAGAATTTCAGAAGGAAGCGGAAAAACGTGTGCGTGAGCTCAATGTCTATGATGTGCTTCGTGCGGATCGCTGCATTTCCGTCCATTCCATGGAGGCTCGTGTACCATTCGGAGATCTGGATTTTGTAAGTTATGTGATGCGTCTCGATCCGAAAGTCAAGATGAATACATATGGCAAGGGCAAGTACCTTCTGCGTCATGCATTTGAGAACAGCGACTGGCTGCCGCATGATATTCTGATGCGTGAAAAGGCTGCATTTTCAGATGCCGTCGGTCATTCCATGGTAGATGATCTGAAGGATTACGCAAACAGCTATTATACGGATGAAGAATTTGAGGAAAAGGCTAAGAAATATACGCATGCCCGCCCGTTTACAAAGGAATCTCTTCTGTACAGGGAGCTGTTTGAGGAATATTATCCGGGACAGGCGGAAATGATACCTGATTTCTGGATGCCGAACAAGACATGGCCGGGATGCGATGTGGATGATCCGTCGGCCCGCGTACTGTCCAACTACGGAGATTCAGGAAAGTAAATCACAAAGGGCAAAAAGCATCTGACCACGGGCCGGAGAAAGATATCTGTGGAAGAAATGTGAATAGGACGAAAGTATCCCTCGGACGCGAATCCGAAACGGTTTTAAGCGCCGAGGGATATTTTTTGATCTTAAAATTGAGATTTAATCTTACTTTTGATGGCATTTCCATTTGCGCTGTGATAAAATAAACTTGTTCGCAAAACGGAAATGCAGATGTATTTTAAGAAAAAATACATCATCCATTTTAAAACTTGGAGGATACAATGGGTAAAAAAATCACAGATCATGTCACATGGGTCGGCAAGGTTGACTGGGATCTTCAGAAATTTCACGGACAGGAACTCAGCACACATCGCGGCAGTTCCTATAATTCTTATCTGATCAGGGATGAGAAGACAGTTCTGATTGATACGGTATGGCAGCCGTTTGATAAGGAATTCGTGGCGAGACTGAAGAATGAAATCGATCTGAAGGACATTGATTACATTGTTATGAATCACAATGAGATCGATCATTCAGGAGCGCTTCCGGAGCTGATGCGTGAGATTCCGGGAACTCCGATCTACTGTACGGCAAACGGCAAGAAGATTATTCAGGGACATTATCACGAGGACTGGAATTTCCAGATCGTAAAGCTGGGGGATACTCTGAATATCGGAAAAGGCACCCTGACCTTTATTCCGGCCCCGTTCTGCCACTGGCCGGATACAATGTTTACCTATTATGATACGGATGCGATCCTCTTCTCCAACGATGGGTTCGGCCAGCATTATGCGACGGAGTCTTTGTTCAATGATCTCAACAGCAAGGATGAGATTTTCTATGAGGCAAAGAAATATTACTGCAACATCCTGAACCTCTATGGACAGAATGTAAAGAAAGCGATTCAGACCGTGGTAGGCCTCAATGTGCCGCTTAAGATGATCTGTCCGTCTCACGGTGTGATCTGGAGAGATGACCCAATGCAGATCGTGGAAGCATATCAGAAGTGGGACGATGCTTATCAGGAAAATCAGGTCACAATCATTTATGATACAATGTGGAATTCCACAAGAAAAATGGCAGAGGCCATTGGAGCCGGAATCCGTGAGGCAGCTCCGGATACGGTTGTGAAGATCATGGATGTCGGCAAGCAGGATAAAAATGATATTCTGACCGAAGTATTTAACGCGAAAGCCATTCTTGTCGGATGCCCGACCATCAACCAGGGCCTGAGCTATGCAGTGGGCGGAATTCTGGAAATGATGAAGGGACTGAAATTCAAGAACAAGAAGGCCGCAGCATTCGGATCCTATGGCTGGGCTCCGCAGGGGCAGAAGAGACTCAATGCTGCACTTGCTGACTGCGGCTTTGAAATGGTCAATGACGGCAAGACGGTGCAGTGGGTGCCGGATGAAAAGGCACTTGAAGAGTGCGTTCAGTACGGACGCGACTTTGCAAAGGCACTGTGATCAATTCTTGACGTTGACGGATCATACGCCTCTTTGAAAACACAGTTCTGCTTGGAATTTTCATTAGAGAGTTTTGACTGCAGCAATCTTAAAATTTACAGAAAATGAGTCAGAAAAAATACCTCCCGGACGCGAATCAAAAACGTTTTTGAGCGCCGGGAGGTATTTTGCTGACGAACATATTGTAAGAGGTTCGCAGCTCAGTAATTCTTTCTGAAGTTCGGATCCTGAATGACTCTTGCTGTAATGAGTCCGAGCGGAAGCGCCAGGGCCATCATAACTGCCTTCATCATAGCCGTGACACCGTCGGACGGATTGCCGACTGCGAAGAAGTAGACAGCCTGATACATGAACATTCCGGGGACCATGATCACAATGGACGGAACAGTCAGGGCGATACGGGGATAACCGGTGGCACGTTCCACATGTCCTGCCATAAGTCCCGCTGCAAGTGCGCCGATATAGGCGGCCACACCAACCGGAATGTTAAAGAGAGAGACAAGCTCCAGACGAAGGGTATTGGCAAACATTCCGAAAAGCGCTGCGTTAAACGCCATTTTTCGTGGACTGTTGTACAGATAAGAGAATCCGTAGACACCGCAGAAACTTGCAAGAAGACGCAGCAGGCAGTAAGTCACTTGATTGAGGTTGAGCGGCCGAAAAGAATTCGGTGAAAAATGAAGTACGTAAGCCGTTACCATGCCCGTGGAAGTGGCAATGATGATCATGAGGAGTGCATAGGTCAGCCGTTCAATTCCGGATCGGAAATCCTCTTTTACCAGGTCGATACCACCGGTGATGAGAGGAAAACCCGGAATGATGAAAAGAAGCGAGCAGATGTATCCGGCCTCTTCCGCTATTGAAATATGGAATACGGCCTCCAGCATCTTGATGAATCCTACGTAGGAAGCACATGCACATGCAACACTGATAGCGATGACTGCAAAGAGTGTGAATTTCTTTCTGGCAAGAGTGCTGCGGATAAACTGCCCGACAAAGGCTCCGACCCATGTGCAGATTACTTCGATGAGATCTCCTCCAAGCAGAAAACAGAAGCCTGCGCATGCCAGAGCCGCCGCAAGTCCGAGATTGATCGGTTTATACTCGCCGGGCTTTGCCTTGATGTGATCAAGGATGACATGAAAGTGATCCACAGAATATTTTGAAACATCATCTTCAAAGGTGTCAAGGAATATTTCGAGATCATTAAGCTTGTCTGTGTTGATAGAAGCGCTTGGAAGTGACAGCGCCTCCGTATAGTGATGACAGTCATCGAAAATTGTGACATTGAGGTTAATGAGACCGATATCCGCAGAAACCGTTACACCCAAAGCCCGTGCTGCCAGGTTCATGGATTCGCGGACGCGCCATGCTCCGGTTCCGCAGCTGAGAAACATGAGACCGATGCGCCCGATGAGAGTTGCTTTTTCCGCCGTTGTTGCATCAACGGCCGGAGTGCCGTCTTTTTCATGTCCCTCTGCGATCTTGTGCCATTGTACCGCCATGTGATGACGGGTCTGTCGATACTGCCGCTTTTTTCGTTCCTGTACAGATCTTTCCATTTTCTGTCATGGCAGGAATTGCCTGCCGGAATCCTTTCCTTATTAGACTAAAATTTACAGTTGTGCCTATCTTACCATCTGAAATACGGGTTCGTAAAGTCTTACCGGG
>CAYYEB010000100.1:0-6826 GCA_964470725.1 uncultured Lachnospiraceae bacterium
TCGTCCACGTAATCGTAAACACCGAGAACCCGCTCACATCTCCTTCCACAACGGTTCCCGCGCTCTTCGCCTTGACTGTTCCGACTTTTTCCACCTGGCCGTCTTCGCCGGAGTAGAAGCTGTTGACTGCCTCGACCGCCGTTGATACTCCGTCAGCCACCGCATTGACAGCCTGTGCCGCGAACCTTATCATACGAGGCATTTTATTGATCGTCGATTGTTTAATGATCTCAGTCTTTTCTTCGTCCTTCACATGGTTGACGGACAGTTCCGTGCCATCTTCGACACCATCCGGAAGCTGGTTCATCCGAATCTTTACATGAACCTTATCCTGCGGTTCTTCAGTTGGCTCGCCGTTTTCTTTGACGAGGGAAATGTCAACGGCCGCAAAGCCAAGGGTATCCTCATCCGCATTTTTTCCCTCATTGCTTTTCAGATACTCTTCCTTCGCACGCTTGTATGCGTCATCATCTTCCGAGAGTTCCTTCACCGCAACTCCCGCCACATCCTGAAGATGCGGATCATTTGCATCGTAGGTGACAGTTACCTTGTATTTTGAACTCTGACTGTCATCGCTGGAGATCGTCTTTTCCTTTTTCTCTTTTTTACCGCTGTTCTTTTTCTCATTGGAAGAAGCGGATTCATTTCCGGAAACGCTGTTTTTGGCTTCTTCCGCCTCTGCATCCGACACCGGTATCGGCGTGATCAGTTCCGGTTCCGAAGAAGCATCTTCCGACTCTGCCGCATCGTTGCTGCCTGCCGCAGACTCCGTGCCGGCTGCCTCCGATGTGCTTGCGGCCTCCGAGTCATCTGCCGAAATTGTCTCCGTACTGCTTGTTGTATTGCCCTGACCTTCCCAGGCAAATGCAAAGACAGAGAAGCTGTCCGTTGAAACTTTCGCTTCCGTGAGTTTATTGTCACTGTCCACTTTGAGATCTGCCGTATTGACACTGTCCGTGCTACGGGTCAGATCGACAACCTGTGAATTTTCAAGATCCGTGTTGCTGTCCGTCAAATGCAGTAAGGTGACATTGTCATCCTCATCGGCATGTTTCGGAGCGACTGACTTTTCCCAGGAAAATTTCAGCTGGACTTGTCCGTTCGGCTCCACCAGCTGTCCATTTTCAAAAAAGGAAATATCATAAACCAAAAGTCCGGACAGAGACTTTCCTTCTTCCAGTCCCGCCTGGACCTTATCCTTCACTTTGTCATAGGAAATGTTTGTGCCGTTGCTGTCATCATTCTTCTTTACGGGTGTCACAACAAGAGCTGCATCCTCCGGCAAAACGTCAGAGGCAGCTTCCGCCTCAATTGTCAGATTTTCGCTCTTTGCACTGTAGGTATAGAGATCTCCGATTTCGCTATTTCCATCCTGAGACTCATTTGTCTCTCCATCCGCATTTTCCTGCGCGGGAACTCCGGAATTGTCATTTGCTCCCGCATCCGATGAATTATCCTGGGAGTCCTCCGAACCGCTGCTTTCATAAATGCCTGCGGTATCTGCAGAATTCTCCCCTGTCACAACCCCTGTTTCGTCATCCGCAGGGAAAGATGCTCCAAGCGTCGTCATGGCAAGCATCGCCGCCATGATGGCCGCAAATACACGGACATTCAGCCGATAGCCATTTCGTGTATGGAGTTTCTTCTTATTATTAATATTCTTTTTCATATGTCAGAAAATCCTCCGTTTTTTCTGGAGCCTTAGTCTTCATGTTTCTTTCTTACTGCAAATACCAGACACACCACGGCCGCTGCCGTGATCATGATTCCCAGATATACGAAAAATGAAGTCGTATCTCCGGTGGCCACGTTCAGCAGTTTTGACGGTCCCGATGGGGACGTGCCGCTTGGCGGGGTGGTCGGCGGGTTGCCGGGCGTCGTTGCGGAAGGCGTCCACCCCGAAGGCGTCGGCGTAGTATTTGTTCCGGACGGAAGCGGTGTAATTGTCCCGCTCGGTGTCACGCTTTCTGATGGGGTCGGCGTCACTGTCCCGCTCGGCGTCACGCTGCCGGACGGAGTAGGTGTCACCGTACCCGACGGAGCAGGTGTCACCGTGCCGGAAGGAGTTGTTGTCGGTCCGTTTGACGGAACATTCTCATAGGTCGGGTCCGCCAGCTTCAGCTCGGCTTCAATTTCATATTTCCAATCATCCTTCGCCGTATATCTTTGCGGAATGCAGATAAGTATCGGCTGGTAGGTGACTGTCCTGTTTCCCTCTTTGATCGTAACCCCCTGGATCAGATAAAGCCCGACCTCCAAGTCGCTGAATGTCACTCCAGCGGTTCTGCTGTTCATTTTTTTGCTGTCATCCGGTTCAATTTCATTTTTTTGCGCATACTCAGACAGCGCTTTTGCCGTATCCATCCAGTCGGAATTGGTAGCACGCCCGGTACCATCAACTGACCAATCCTGTGCCTGGATGTTTTTCTCAGCTACTCCGCTTTCCTTAAAGTCCGTTGTGAACTCAAATGCAAGCTTTCCATTATCGTTCACCAGGTCCGCAACCCGATAAAGATTGAATTGAGCGCCCCGGATGTACCACTCCGGCCTGTCTGCAGGGATTTTCAACGTAATCGATCCGTGCGTTTCAACTGTTATACCGAAAGTTGACAGATTCTGCGTTTCTGCGCTTGTCTGCACAGTTCCGGCTGCCCCGCTCACAAGTACGACAAATGCCGTCAAAAGGAGCGCAATGCTCCTCCTGACGGTTTTCCTTTTCTTTTTATGCTGATTTGTCATTGTACCTTCCCGCATTTTACTTTTCATAAACTCCCCTTTCGGGTTTTCATTTTACTGTAAACTCTGCTTCTTTTTCTTCCTGTGTCTGCCGACGGCAACTCCAATCAGGAAGAAGACCACTGCCGTCGCTACTAATATAGGAAGAATCTGCTGCAGAAGTACATTCCGTTCCTCCTGCTTCCAGTTCGCGCTCGGCCTGCCCTTCTTTGGTGTCGGAATCCTGTGACCGGTCACCAGAAGCCTGTGCGTATTGATGCCATAAGGTGTGCAGGTCACCAGTGTCACCAGATCTTTTCCTTCCTCGATCTGAAGGGAACTCACCTCAGACGGAAGTACCGTCCGGATGTCATCTACTTCGTAGGTCAGCGTATGATCGAGGACGACAATCTCAAACGTATCCCCCATCTTCATCTGATCGATGTCGGTAAAGAGTTTTGCGGACGGAAGTCCGGTGTGGCCCGTCAGAACACTGTGTGTATTCTTTCCTCCCACCGGAAGTGAGGTCCCGGCCAGATGTCCCACCGCGATCTGCAGCACGCTTTCACTTGTATCATGGTAGATCGGAAGATGAATTTTCACGGACGGGATATTGATGTATCCCATGATTCCCGTGCCGGAAACGTCGAGTGTCTTCAGATACTCCTGCTTTTCCGGATCGCTGTCATCCTTTTGTCCCAGAGACAGATCCATTCCGCTCTCCGCAAGTTTTGCGTTGTACTCCTGCGCTTCTTTCCAGAGCTGTTCATTTGTCGCATCATCATTCTGATTGACAATCCTGTTGTAGTCCGCTATTGCACGGCTCTGATGAAGGCCGTTGTACCAGTCGCTGAACGTCGGATAAAACATGATTCCGATTCCCGCAAGAAGAATCAGGATAATGATCACGGTGACAACCGATGATCCCTTCTTCTTTTTTCCGGTCTTCCCATCGGTGTTCTCTGTAATTGTGTCGTTTTGAGTGTCTGTTTTTTTCATTCCATAAACTTTACCCGACTTCACAAAATTATGCAATGCAAAAGCCGAAAAGTTCACTCATTCCGGCATTCATCGGGCATCTTTGAATGCTCTCCTCTTGACAGAATAACACATAGTTTATTCTAACACAAAGTAAGAGATATCTATCGGAAAATGTTGCAAAAATATAAAGCAATTTTGAAGTCTTTTTACCGCACAATAAAAATGACAGGGGCGGATACCCCTGTCGTTTTGCTGATTTTTTCACTTTTCATACCGCTCTATTTTGCACTCATGCCGCTTCGTCTTCCGATCGTAGTTGATTCCAACCAGAAGTATTTTCCCGGTATACTCCGCAATGGATGCCGGATACTTCTTTTCCCTGATCTGATCCAGTGCCGTCCTGGCCGATTGATTCCATTTCAGCTCTACTGCAAGCGCCGGGTAATCTTCACGATACTCCGGCTTCGGTAAATACACAAAGTCCGCAAATCCGCGGCCCGTCGGCATTTCCCTGACCGGCCGAAAATAATACTGAATCGATGCAAGAAATGCAATGGTCAACACGCTGCTGAGTGAATTTTCATCGTTATACCGAATTGCAGAAGCATATTCCTGATGGATCTTTTCGATCTGCTCTGCCGTTTTCTTTTCGTCAAGGTTCAATACTGCATCGAGCAGTTCCTCTGACTCCTTCTGAAAGGTAATCATCTCATTCCATTTCGTCATGCGCACCGCATTCTGAAATTCCAGCCGGATCTCTTCATTCGGAATATATGCAGTTCTTCGGTCCTGCCTGTAGGCAAGATACCCCAGGTGAATCAGCAGCGTCAGTACATCATCACGATCCGCAAAGGAAGTCATATCATTCTGAAAGGTTTCCGTGTTTACTTCCACCTCCGAACCGGCCAGCATGGCGATAATCGATTCGCGAAGCCCATCAAAATTGTACCTGATTAATGGCAAAATGGACTCATAGGTACCGGTCTGTGACCAATAGCTCTGAAATGTGCCATTCAGCATCAAACTGACGACGGCATTCGGGTTGTATACATGATAATTTCCAAGAAGATAACCGTCATACCACCGTCTGACTTCCGCAAAGTTCTGGTGATAGCGTTCGCAAAGCTTCTGCACCTCATCTTCCGTAAATCCGATAAACGGTGCCAAAGGTCCCGGCGAAAGCATTGTAAACTGGCTGAAATTATTCAAAGCCGACTGCGTCTTCAGCTTTTTGATCGGAAGGATTCCCGTCAGATATGCAAGAAGGATAAACTTCGATGGCTCCGATCCTTTGAACATGCCCCGCAGAAAGTTAATGTATTCTGTCTGCACGTCATGTTTTGCCGATTCATCCCGGATCAGGACATCCCACTCATCAATGATGACGATAAAGCGTTCTCCCGTTCTCTGATTTATTTCAGACAATGCCCCGAATGCAGTGCGAATATCCTCAGAAAGGATCTCCGGATACTCCATTTTCAATTCACTGATCAGTTTTTCATTGAGATAGGCCACCGTATTTTCAGGAGATCCGGCATCCATCATGCACCACTGCAGATCGATGTGAATGACATTGCAGTGATTCAGATATTTCTCAAAATCCGGCGCTTTGCTGATGTTTAATTTTTGAAAAAGCGCTCTTGAATCGGCTCCCTTGCTGTAATATGCCGTCAGCATATCCGCTGTATATGATTTGCCGAACCGACGGGGCCGGCTGTTGCAAATGTACTTTTGTGCCGTGCCGCAGACCCGGTTGGTATAGGCGATCAGATCGGTTTTGTCCACGTATATTTCTGAATCTATATCATCGGAAAATGCCTGGTTGTCCGGATTTAAGAACTGTCCCATGTATGCCTCCTCCCTTCTTGTGAAAGTGATTGCGCATGGTTTGCCATGCAGACACAACGATTGTGACCTTCGGTTTCTCATATCATCATATCATAAGTCTTATCATACCGTATTACTTTTTCCGTATTCCCTCCCTTACCTTCGCGCAGGCCGCAGCAATGCGAGCGGCCCACGTCGGGCCGCATTCCTCATACACCAGGATGTGTACCGGCTTCACATCTCCTTTGTAGAGGAAGCTGATGTGCTGTTCGTCCGCTGACGGATAAAAAATCTGCCGCAGTTCAAATACGGTCTGGCGGAGCGTATAGGTCTCCACGAAGACAAGATCCTCATCGGTCAGATGGAGTTCTCCGTCACGATGATTCATAAATGCCAGGGAATGGAATTTGTCCTTCCATTGGGACTGCTTTCCCAGCGGTTCGACATAGTATTTTGTGCCGCAGAACGGGCAGTGCTCCACATCGAAGAGCAGCGCATCGGATTTCGCCATCCGCTGCATCGCAAGTTTGGTCATATTCGGGCTCAGATAGGTGGACAGCATCGGATCGAATTTCAGTTTTCTTCCGCAGGATACACAGTACATCAGCGCTCACCTCCGGAAAGTACTATTCTTATCTGTTCGTTTTTAAGAATGCCATATTGTTGTTTCATCATTTCCTGCAGACCTCCTTTTTCGGCAGCCGGGAAAGATATCCGAGGCCTTCGCATTATCGGATATTGGCTGCAACAGGTGGTCCCTTACCCCCCCCCCGGAAACAAAATGTCGCATTTCTTTTATTTTTCGATATTCTTTCCCGACAGGAGATGTCCGCTCTTGCCGAACCCGCCCGGGTTGGGGAGGATAAGTACAGGGACATGCGCACAGTGCTGAAGACTGCGCGTCAAATTGATTTGGTAATTTATCGGCCGACAGGATTATTGTAGTACATTTGATGGATCTGTAAATATTTTTTGATGTTTAAGCGAATATTTTGTTATAAAAGGTGAATATTTTACTTTTTACTCATGTTTGCGCATCATGACAGAGGCCATGCCCTGTGTTCAGGAATCAAGGCATAAGCCAACTCTAGGAAAATTCCGCCATTGCTAAAAGCCGGTGAAAATCCGCCCAACTCACTTTAACTAGCGCTAATCGAAAATACCCGTTGTTCACACAGCGGATTTTCGCCGAACGCGATGGCGGAATTTTCAAGAGTTGCTAATGCCTCTCATATTCACACAGAGCATGGCCTCTGTCATGACGCTCGGAATCTGCTGAGGTAAAAAACTCCCTTGCGTAATT
>CAYYEB010000101.1:0-6819 GCA_964470725.1 uncultured Lachnospiraceae bacterium
TCACCCCGCTGCGTCACCATCTGCCTTTCCTGCACATTGGAGACGCCGTCCTTCGGATAAAACACGATGATTTCCGTTCCCGGAACATCCGCAAATCCTGCCATTGCAGCCTTGCCGGTATCTCCGGAAGTCGCCGTCAGGATTACAATTTTCTGATGAATATGATTCTTCTTTGCCGCAGTCGTCATCAGATGGGGCAGAATGGAAAGTGCCATGTCCTTAAAGGCAATTGTCGGGCCATGAAACAGTTCCAGATAGTAAGCGCCGTCCGCCTTGACGAGAGGCGCGATGACGGGCGTATCAAACTTGCTGTCATATGCCTTTGTGATGCAGCTCTTCAGTTCCTCCTCCGTAAAATCAGTCAGAAATCTGCTCATAACCTCATATGCAGTCTCCTGATAGCTCATCTTCGCCAGCTCCTCAATCGGGACATCCAGCTTCGGAATCTGCGTCGGGACAAACAGACCTCCGTCATCGCTCAGTCCCTTCAGAATTGCCTGAGACGCAGTTACTTCTTCATTACTTCGGGTACTTCTGTATCTGATATCCATAGTCTTCTCCATTCCGGTATCATTCACAGCTTTTCATACCCGCCGGAAAAAAATCTCCTCCGACGGGCAGGCTGCTTATCTTTTATTTATTATTTACGGCCGTAACAAGCGCATCGATCGACGCACGGATAATATCAGGATCAAGTCCTGCGCCCCATGTCATCGTGCCATCCGGCCATGTCAGTCCCACATATGCAATTGCACGGGAAGAAGAACTCTTCTCAAGCGCATGCTCCTCATATGTATCAAGCGTATAATCCAGGTTGTATGCTTTCTTGATCGCATTGCTGACCGCGTCGAGACGTCCGTTTCCGGTTGCCTCAATTTCCGTCTCAGGCGCATCCTCATACTGTGCCTTCACATGGGCGGTAATGCCGTTCTTCTGCTCAAAATGCACTTCATTGACGGAAATCGGCGAAGACATTCCCTCAAATTCATTCTTGAAAATATCGAAAATCTCAGACGGCTTGAGTTCTTCGTGCTTTCTGTCGGAAACTGCCTTGCAGGCATATCCCATGGCTTCCTTCATCTTCTTCGGAAGACGCAGACCGTACTTTGTCTCCAGAATAAAACCGACGCCTCCCTTTCCGGACTGGCTGTTGATACGGATGACATCCGCATCGTAGTTGCGTCCGACATCTGTAGGATCGATCGGAAGATACGGAACGGTCCAGTGATCCGGATCCTTTTCCTGTCTCCACTTCATGCCCTTCGCAATCGCATCCTGATGAGAACCTGAGAATGCAGCAAAGACAAGTTGTCCCGCATACGGCTGCCGTTCACCGACCTTCATGCCTGTACAGGATTCGTAAACTTCCTGGATTTCATTCATATTTGAGAAATCAAGTCCCGGGTCGACTCCCTGTGCATACATGTTCATGCCGACTGTGATAATATCCACATTTCCGGTACGCTCTCCATTGCCGAACAGTGTGCCTTCCACACGGTCCGCCCCTGCAAGAATACCGAGTTCCGTATCTGCCACTCCGCATCCTCTGTCATTGTGCGGATGAATTGACAGCACAACGTTATCACGGTACTTCAGATGCTTATTGATATATTCCACCTGCTGCGCAAATACATGCGGCTCTGCAAGTTCTACCGTCACCGGAAGATTGATGATCGCTTTGTGATCCGCCTTCGGCTGCCAGATATCCAGGACTGCATTGCAGACTTCAAGGGCATATTCCGGTTCCGTTCCGGTAAAGGACTCCGGACTGTACTCAAACCGCAGATCCTGTCCGGACTCATCTCCCAGCTCCTTTAACAGTTTCGCGCCATCCACCGCAAGCTGTTTGATGGCACTTTTCGACTTCCGGAAAACCTGCTGCCGCTGTGCAAAGGAAGTGGAATTGTAAACATGCACAATCGCATGCGGTGCGCCCTTGATTGCCTCAAATGTCTTTCTGATAATATGTTCTCTTGCCTGAGTCAGGACCTGAATCGTCACATCGTCAGGAATCATATCTCTTTCAATCAGAGTTCTGCAAAGCTCGTATTCCGTTTCCGAAGCTGCCGGGAATCCGATTTCGATTTCCTTAAAGCCCATTTTGATCAGAAGTTCATAAAAACGGAGTTTCTGATCCAGATCCATCGGAATGACAAGTGCCTGGTTGCCGTCTCTTAGGTCAACACTGCACCACTGCGGCGCCTTTTCAATATGATCCTTTTTTACCCAGTCGAAGCACTCTTCCGGCGGAAGATAATACTGTCTCTGGTATTTTCTGTAATCCATCATAACTAGCCTCCATTTTGCAGAAACTTGCGCGCAAAGGATTTACTTTACCGCTTTGACGCGTTAATAGTTACCTTAACATGCAAGGTATGTGTTGTCAAACGATACCTCGGACTTGAACAGCTGTGTTTTATAATGCTGATATAAATTCTTCGATTCTGTTTAGCGCCGTGTGAAGATGCTCCACACTGTATGCATAGCTGATGCGAATATATCCTTCTCCGCAATTACCGAATGCCGGTCCCGGCACTACAGCCACTTCCTTTTCATGAAGAAGCCGTTCACAGAATTCTTCAGATGAAAGCCCCGTTGTTTTGATACATGGGAATACATAGAAAGCCCCCTTCGGATCAAAGGTGTGAAGTCCCATCTCATTGAGGCGCTTAACCACAAGACGTCGCCTGCGATTGTATTCGCTGCGCATTGCCTCCACCGCATCATCGCACGATTTGAGTGCCGTAATTGCCGCATACTGGCTCGTCGTCGGGGCAGACATGATACAGCTCTGATGGATTTTCGTCATCACGCTGATGACCTCCTTCGGTCCTGCGGCATAGCCCAGTCTCCATCCCGTCATCGCATAGGTTTTGGAAAATCCGTTCACCACAATCGTTCTTTCCTTCATGCCCGGAAGAGACGCAATGCTGACATGTTTCTGATCTCCATAGACCAGTTCTGAATAGATTTCATCAGAGAGAACCATAATATCCGTTCCCCGCAGAACCTCAGCAATCGCCTCAAGGTCCTCTCCTGTCATAATTCCTCCCGTCGGATTATTCGGATACGGAAGAATCAGCAGCTTGGTTTTCGGTGTGATTGCCGCCTTCAGTTCCTCAGGCGTAAGCTTAAATCCATCCTCTTCTTTTGTAGCGATATGGACCGGAACACCTCCTGTCAGAGTTGTGATCGGCTCATAACAGACAAAGCACGGTTCCGGGATGATGACTTCTTCTCCCGGCTCCACCAGTGCGCGGATTGCCATATCAATCGCTTCACTTCCTCCGACCGTCACAAGAATCTCATCATCCTGATAGTGAAGATCAAACCTGCGGCCCAAATAGTCGCAGATTGCCAGGCGCAGTTCCTTCATGCCCGCATTGGCCGTATACCTTGTCTTTCCGCGTTCCAGGCTGGAAATAGCCGTATCCCGAATAGCCCAGGGTGTCTTAAAGTCCGGTTCGCCGACTCCAAGACTGATACAGTGCGGCATTTCCGCAGCAAGGTTAAAAAACTTCCGGATTCCGGAAGGGCGCATTGACTGGGCCCGACCGGAAAGAATCTTGTCGTAATCCATCATTCATTCCACTCCCTGTCGTCAACTTCTTCCCCCAGATAATTTCTTCCGGATTTCTTATACGTTCTTAAGACAAAACTTGTCGACGTGGAAATGACATCATCCAGCGGAGAAAGTCGTTTCGCAACAAAGAGTGCAATTTCCTCAAATGTGTGTCCCTTGATCGTCACCATCAGATCATACGTTCCGCTCATCAGGTAAACGCTGTCCACTTCATTAAATGCCGCAATCTCCTGTGCAATCTCATCGAATCCGCTGCTTCGTTTCGGAGAAACATGCAGCTCAATCATAGCTTCCACACGGTTAATGCCGGCCTGCTGCCAGTCAACCAGTGTATCATAGCCGTGAATATATCCCTTTGCCTCTGCCTCATCCATAAGAGCAGCCGTCTCTTCCGGCGTCTTGCCAAGCATCGCCGCGATCTCTTCAAGCGGAAGTCTCGCATTCTTTTCTATGATTCGTAAAAACTCTTCCATTCCGGATACCTCCTGTCAGGACAATATTCTGTTTTATATTTTGAAATAGGTATAAAAACGATTGCAGTTCTTTCCACAACATGCGGAAAACTTCAGGAAAAGACGTTTATTAAACTGTAATCAAAAATAAGAATGTGCTTATCATAGCACAACTGAAGATTCTTGAGTAGTGCAAAGAAAAAGGACCTGCAAACTGCAGATCCTTTTCGTAGCCGGTAAGGGAATCGAACCCTTGATTCCGCCGTGAGAGGGCGGCGTCTTAACCGCTTGACCAACCGGCCATGTGTAATAGTTTACTACTACACATTTCAAATTGCAAGCATCATTTTCAAAAGATGTAAAAATATTATGTTGTTTTCCCCTATAGATAGTACAGGCCATAATCTGAAGTCCGTCAACTTAAGGATGTCTTAACACAGGCATTTTGTCACTCCCCATTGATCGGCGTAATCCTGTTCTTATTGAAGAACGATGCCACATTCTTGATTCCAAGCACTTCATAGTCATGTGCATACGTCGCATGAGAGTTGCCGTCTTCCGTAAAGGACTGATACATCGTAAATCCGTCAAGTGCCACGCGTCCGGTTCTCATATACTCATCACCGAACTGTGTCCATCCGATATTTCCATCCACATTGCAGAAGATATTATACCCCTGACTTTTGAAGTACACATATTTTGCATTATCCGAAGTATAGTCTCCGGCTCCGCCGATGTCTCCGCCAAAGGCAAAAATAATCTTATCCGTATCACCCAGGATCTTATGATTGACCTTCATCCATCTTTCATTGTCCTGCTTCAGCTCATCCACTGTTTTCTCTGAAGCATTCCAGTGACCATAGGTATGGGAGGCAAATGTCCAGCCGTTTTTCTTCATCGCATTGGCGACAGCTGTAGCATCTTTGACATCCTGATTCCAGTTGAACTTCGGATGCTCCTTTAGCCATTCCACCTGGTCCTTACTCAGATTCGGATTGTTGATATCCTTATAATAATCGTTGGTACGATATCCGAACACTCCGTCATAGCCTGTCATGGCCACGGTACCCTTATGTCCGTGATAAGAGAAATCCGGATGCTTTTTTATAAATGTATCCATTCTCGGCACTACATCATAATCCCCAATCTTCGTATCACCGTTCTCATCTGTGTATTCACATTTGACTTCTCCGTTTTTATCTACAAGCATCTTTGTCGCGTAGCCCTGTGTCCCGATGCCGTATGTATGATAGTAGCTGAGATCATCTTCTGAAAGGACAAAAGCTTTCTTCCCCTCCGGAAGCAGGAGATTCGTATTGGGTTTGATATGGACCACGCCATTGCTGTCTTTGGTCTTGATACACATATCATCAAGGCTCACCATGACATAGCCCGCATCATACATATCCTGAATCATATGGTCAAATTCATCCGCAGTCGTCATTGCGGCATCATTTCTCCAGGCACGATCCTGTCCGACCACATCTGCCTTCAATCCTCTGTCATCATTTATCAGAGAATGAAAAAATACATGTGGAATTGTGTTGACATCCACCGCTTTGCATGCAGCTTTCTGCCGGGTGTAATCACCGATCGCAGACTGAATGTCCGCATCTGAGGAAGATTTGTCATATTTTTGCAGTATGGCGACCGCTTTATCATAATCGTATTGTGTCGCATAGGCTTTAGCATACTCCAGTGTTTTCTCTTTGGAAGATGCTTCCGGTACGCTCTCCGCCTCTGAATTTGCCTCTGCCAGAGTATTTGAAATTTCCGTCATAGAATCAGTACCCGAATCTGCAGCATCCTGTACCGAAGAAGTATTTTTCTCTTCTGCAGCAGTATTCCCGACCTTTTTGGAAAGACGTTTCGCAAAAAAAATCATTGCAGCAAGAACAATCAACAGGCATACAAAAACGATCGTCTTTGCAATTAAATTGCGACGTCTCCTTTCCCGTTTCAGCTTTTCCCTGTGCCTGCGTCGGTTTTCTCTTTCCCGAATTTTTCTATCGTAATCCGACATATTTTTTGATACCCTCCCCTATGTTAGATTTCGCATACGAATATGGGCCGGACAAAAGTATACTCCGAAACGTTTTCCGGTGCCATGTAATTCCAGTTAAGATTTCTTAAAAAAACACCCATACCAGTGCCGTCTCATCATACCACGGAGAATAAAGAAAGGGGACACTTTCTTTCAAAGTGTCCCCTTTACTGCTTACGCTATCTTTTATAAGATAAGTTCTTTTGAATTCAGGCCTTGTTGTCAGAGCCGAAAACCTTAATCTTATACTTCACCATATCTGTGATAGCCTGTGTGCCATCTGCAAGAACCTTACGAGGATCGAAGCCCTTCGGAACCTTGTCTCTGTTGTCTTCGAAATACTTTCTTGTAGCCTTTGTGAAAGCGATCTGGCATTCTGTATTGACGTTAACTTTAGCTACTCCGTTCTTAATTGCCTTCTGGACCATTTCATCCGGAATTCCGGAACCGCCATGCAGTACAAGCGGCATATCGCCAACCTTAGCCTTGATTGCTTCAAGAACATCAAAACGAAGTCCCGGCCATCCTTCCGGATATACACCATGGATATTGCCGATGCCGGCTGCAAGCATTGTGACACCAAGATCTGCAACTCTCTTGCATTCTTCCGGATCAGCGCATTCGCCCATGCCGATGACACCGTCTTCTTCACCGCCGATTGCACCGACTTCTGCCTCAATGGACATGCCCTTTTCCTTGCAGATTGCAACGAGTTCCTTTGTCTTTGCAACGTTCTCGTC
>CAYYEB010000102.1:0-6792 GCA_964470725.1 uncultured Lachnospiraceae bacterium
TGATATCAGAGGAGTGACAATGTCAGATTTACAGAGATTCAAAGATGCTCAGAGATACGATTTGAAAACGATACATGTGCTCCGAATTCTGCTATAATTGCATATAATGATGTATAAATCTTGGAGGCATTATGGAAAATTTTATAAATTATACGCCGACAAAGGTGTTTTTCGGGAAAAATACGGAAAATGAGGTCGGAACACATATTCGGGAATTCGGCGGAAACAGAGTTTTTGTTGTGTACGGCGGCGGAAGCGCTGTCAGAAGCGGACTGATCGGACGAATAGAAGCGGCACTTAAGAAAAGTGATCTTCCCTTTGAAACGTTTGGCGGAGCAAAACCGAACCCGACGTTATCTCATGCAAGAGAAGGTGTAAAGAAGGCAATTGAATTCCGAGCGGACTTTATTCTTGCCGTAGGCGGAGGAAGCGCGATTGATACGGCCAAGGCAATTGCACATGGAGTTGCAAATCCGGAAACGGATATCTGGGATATCTGGAATCACAGAGCTCCACTTAAGAAATCCACAAAGGTGGCTGCGGTGCTGACGATTGCAGCGGCCGGTTCGGAAATGAGTGATTCTGCAGTATTAACAGATGAAGAAACGGATCAGAAGCGGGGACTGAACACGGAATTTAACCGCTGCGCATTTGCAGTGATGAATCCGGAACTTGCGATGACCGTTCCGAAGTATCAGCTGGCAGCGGGAATCACGGACATCATGATGCATACGATGGAGCGTTACTTTATTCCGCACAGCCACTGTGATCTGACGGATGAAATTGCAGAGGGACTTCTTCGGACCGTGATAAAAAACGGACGCAAAGTCATGAAGAACGAGCATGACTATAATGCGATGGCGGAAATCATGTGGAGCAGCTCGGTATCTCATAATGGCCTTACGGGCCTTGGAAGAAAGAAGGACTTCTCTGTACATGCTCTGGGCCAGGCCATCGGGGGAAAATGGGATTATACGCATGGCGCTACATTGTCGGCAGTTTGGGAAGCATGGGCACGATACCTGTACCTCGATGAAGGCGCACTCCCGCGTTTTGCAAGATTTGCAAGAATGGTCTGGGGAATCGATACGCCGGATGACAGAACCGCAGCTGAGGAGGGAATCAGCACGACCGTTGCCTTTTTCCATGAACTTGGTATGCCGATTACCCTGGCGGAACTGGGTGTAAGACCTACAGATGAGGAATGCTGGGAACTGGCTGAAGAGGCGACTCGCGGAGGAACGAGAACGTTAACACAGATTCGCCCAATCGGAACGAAGGAAGCAGCAGAAATTTTCCGGAACGCGAGATAAGATAAAATCGTGCCGTTCAGGATTTCGGGTGAAGGTCATTGGTGCTTCATGACCGGAGAATTCACCTGAAGAAATAAAAAGGAATAGAAAGATTTTGGCAGGCCTGTATCAGTGAAAATGGTGCAGGCATTGTCTGCTTTATTAATAAAGAAGCTGGAGGATATGCAATGCAGATCAGGCGTGCAGAAGAAAAAGATATTCCATCAATTGACAAATTGCTGAACGAAGTAAATATGGTGCATCACGTGATTCGTCCGGATCTTTTTAATATAAATCGAAAATATACGGATAAACAGCTAAGGGAAATCATAGCGGATGATACAAAACCGATCTTTGTTGCAACGGATGATAAGGATCAGCTGGTGGGGTACTGCATGACGCAGTTTCAGCAGATTTTAGGGGATACAATTCGTACGGAGATAAAAACTTTGTATATCGATGATCTGTGTGTGGATGAAGCGGTTCGCGGGCAGCATATCGGACAGAACTTATATGAATATACAAAGGAGTTTGCAAAGAATCACGGCTTTTATAATATCACACTTCACGTCTGGGCCGGTAATGATAACGCACAGAAATTCTATGAACGCATGGGTCTTGTGCCACAGTATACGTGTCTGGAACAGATTCTTTGATTCTTGATGGACTGATCCAGGGATCTCGCCCACATGGAAAAAGCGGACCGCAATAAAAGGAGAACATGCCGACATGAAACGACCGGATAAAAATGTAAAATCCATACAGGAAGGCAAGGAACTTTTGCATCAGCACTTTTCGGAACTGGAGTCTTTGCAGAAAGAGGAACAAAAAGACAGGGAAGAAGAGGAGAGGGATGATGGAGAAGCCACAGCATTTGTGCCCGAGGAATATCATTATTTTCATCCGGAAAAATTTCTCGTTGGAGTGAATACTTCCGGCCAGGCGATGAAAGACGCAAGGGGTCTGATACGCAGAGGAGAGATTACACTTCTTGAATTTCATACCGGAGTGAGCAGAGATGATTCCACGCAGGTGCTTGGCCAGGCCGATTATAGGATCAATGAGAATGGACAACTGATTAACGTCACAATTACTTTTGATCAGACCGAGATACTATATTCCCGCTGCAGCGATTGGGATTGTTACTATAAAAAGATGCGTAGTTCCGGTAAAAATGGAAAGGCATACTGCAGACATGAGCTGGCAGCAATTCTTATGACGCGGGAGTATCTGGAAACGCAGGATGAGACCGATGCGACAACCGTAGATGCGTACCGTTTTATGGATGCTTTGATGCAGAAAAACGGGATCGGGCTTCACAACGTTTCCGATCTTTCGGGAGAGCTTCTCGAAATGGAACCGACTCTCGTGGAACAGGAGGGGGGAGGACTTGCCTGCACCTTTTTTGTCGGTTCTGAAAGACTTTATAAGATCAAAAACCTATACGAATTCTGTGACAATATGCAGCAGCATAAAGAAATGAAGTTCGGTTCAAAAACAATGCTGCAGCTTGGTGAGGAGTACCTGAGCGATTCTTCGCGGCCATGGTATATTTTTTTAAGAGATGCTCTTGAGAATGAAAAGGCACGGATAAAGTTGATGATGGACTACGATGCTTATGCCAATGCACAGGATTCCATCGCTCTTTACGGCGAGCGGCTGGATTCATTTCTTGCTATTGCTGTCGGAAAAATGGTTCATATGAGACGGCAGTATGTGAAGGGAAAAGAAGACCTGTACGTTCGGGAGCATGAGTTTCGTATTCACCTGACGGTCTCGCCATTTTATGAGAAGAAAACAAATACTCTCGAGGGAATACGAATCACCGGACAGATACCGGAGATGTTTCGGGGAATAAAAAGTGCCTGCTATGTGGATGGAGGATATCTGAACCGCATTTCTTCAGAAACTTTTGACAAGGTGGAGCCCCTATTAAATGCATCTGACAGAAATGGGACAGTTGATCTGAGGATCGGCAGATACAATCTGGCGGATTTTTATCATAAGGTGCTTCCGGAGCTTCAGAAGATTGCAGAGGTAGAAGAAAAGGATACAGGAAAAATAGAAAAGTATCTTCCTCCGGAACCTGTTTTTACGCTTTATCTCGATTACACAGATGGTGCGGTTGTTGCAAGAGCGGAATCCTCTTATGGGACGAGAACCTATGATATGGCGGATCTGGTTCTTCAAAAGGAAGGCAATGCTGCGGCAGATCAGTATCGTGATCTTGAAAGAGAAAGCGCGGTCCTTGATAAGATAGTGGAGTACCTTCCGAATTTCGATAAATCCCTGGGAATCTTTTTCTGTCAGAAGAATGATGATCTGATCTTTGAACTTCTGGATCATGGACTGGAGGAACTTTCGGAACTCTGCGAAGTTCGAATGACAGGGCGTTTCCGCCGTCTCGGTTTTAGAAAACATGTGAAAATGAATGTCGGCGTTTCCCTTGAAAGTAATCTGCTGGATCTTTCTGTCACTGCAGAAGATATGAGCGAAGAGGAAATGCTGGATATTCTCTATCAGTACAGGCAGAAGAAAAAATACGTTCGTCTGAAAAACGGAGATTTTGTCAAAATCGAAGACAACGATAACCTTGGACAATTGATCCGTATGATGGATGCGCTGCATATCCCGGTGCAGGAGATCACAAAGGGAAAAATGCACATCCCGGCGTATCGGGCCTTATATATTGATAAGATGCTGGAAGGGCAGTCGAACCTGTATGTGGATCGGGACCGCCATTTTCGGGATCTGATGAAAGAATTTAAAACAGTAGAGGATGCCGACTATGAGGTGCCGGAACATTTAAAGGGAATCATTCGTGCCTATCAGAAGGAAGGGTACCTCTGGCTTCGAACGCTGGATCATAACGGGTTCGGAGGAATTCTGGCGGATGAAATGGGGCTTGGCAAGACACTGCAGGTTCTTGCGGTAATCGAAGCGGTTCATACCGAGGAGAAGACAGGAACTTCTCTTGTGGTTTGTCCGGCATCCCTGGTGTATAACTGGGCAGAAGAAGTAAAGAAGTTCGCGCCATCGCTTCATGCAGTGACCATTACGGGAAGTGCGCCGGAACGTGCCAGATTGATTGATCAGGCGGAACAGTATGACCTGCTGATTACGTCTTATGATCTTTTAAAACGTGATATCGCAGAATATGAAGAGCATCAGTTCCGTTTTGAGGTCATTGATGAGGCTCAGTATATTAAAAATTATACGACGGGAAATGCGAAGTCAGTGAAACTGATACATGCGAAGACAAAGTACGCCCTGACCGGAACCCCGATTGAAAACCGTCTTTCCGAGCTGTGGTCCATTTTCGACTATCTGATGCCTGGATTTTTATATGAATATGAGGATTTTCGGAGAACAATGGAAAATCCGATCGTCAAAAATGAAGACCATGAGGCAGAGGAACGGCTTCAGAAAATGATCGGCCCGTTTATTCTGCGCAGACGGAAAAAAGATGTTCTGAAAGATCTTCCGGATAAGATAGAAGAGGTTCGTTATGCAGGAATGGAGGCAAAACAGCGAAAGCTGTATGATGCCCGTGTCCTTCGCATGAAGACGGATCTGAAGGCTCAGGATGAAAATGATTTTCGCAGGCACAAGATACAGATACTGACAGAACTGATGCGGATCCGTCAGATTTGCTGTGATCCCGATCTCTGCTATGAGGACTATAAGGGAGGATCCGCGAAGAAAGAGCTTTGCATGGATCTGATCGAAAGTCTCGTTGGAGAGGGGCATAAAACGCTGCTCTTTTCTCAGTTTGCATCAATGCTTGCTATTCTGGCAAAAGAACTGGATAAGAGAAAAATATCATATTATATGATCACAGGTCAGACTCCAAAAGAAAAACGTTTGGAACTGGTGAAGAAGTTCAATCAGGATGAGACTTCGGTCTTTCTGATTTCACTGAAAGCCGGAGGAACAGGACTTAACCTGACGGGTGCGGATACCGTAATTCATTATGATCCATGGTGGAATACGGCAGCAGAAAATCAGGCAACGGACAGAGCACACCGCATCGGTCAGAAAAATGTGGTCACTGTGTATAAGCTCGTTGTAAAAAATACGATTGAAGAAAAAATTGTGGAAATGCAAAGGCAAAAAGCACAGTTAGCAGAAGATATTCTGTCGGGTGAAAAGATCGAAAGCAGTACGTTTACGAAGGATGATCTGCTGCAGATTCTTTCCTGAAGGCGGATGACATAAATGCATGTCGGTTGCAGACGGATTTATAGGAAGGATTTATAAAAAGCACAGTTTGCAGGCATAAAAATTGCGTCTGCTTACTGAATATTTGACTTGTTATGGTGGAAAAGATGGAAATAAAAAAGTGTCCTTATGCAAAAAAATGCGGTGGATGTCAGACAATCGGGCAGGAGTACAGTGAAACACTGGAACGGAAAAGAAGAAAGCTGGATCACCTGTTGAGCCCGATGGTACGGGTTCGGGAAATTGTAGGAATGGAGAATCCATATCATTACAGAAACAAAGTGCATCGCACATTTGCCTATGTGTTTGACGGAAAGCGCACGCGCCATGAAGCAGGAATCTATGCTGAGGGAACTCATAAAGTGATTCCGGTGGAAAGCTGTCTCATTGAAAACGAGAAAGCGGATGAGATTATACGGGACATCGTGCAGATTGCACGAAAGTATAAAATGAAAATCTACGATGAGGATACCGGAGAAGGCCTCCTTCGTCATGTGCTGATCCGTACGGCACATGCGACCGGACAGGTTATGGTTGTACTGGTTTTAAGTTCTCCGGTAATGCCCGGAAAGAAAAACTTTGTCAGTCTCCTTCGAAAAAAGCATCCGGAGATTGCCTCGATTATCATCAATGTCAACAATGAAAAGACATCAATGATCTTGGGAGAGCGGGAATCGAATGCATACGGAAGAGGCTATATTGAGGATACGCTTTGCGGAAAGAGATTTCGGATTTCTTCAAAGTCCTTCTATCAGGTCAATTCCGAACAGACGGAGAAGCTATATGCTCAGGCAATCGCATGGGCGGATTTACAGGGGAAAGAAACTGTGATCGACGCCTACTGCGGAATCGGTACGATCGGGATCTGCGCGGCAGATCATGCGAAGGAAGTGATCGGGTGTGAACTCAATCCGGATGCCGTACGGGATGCGGCCGCGAATGCACGTTTGAACAATCTTACGAATGTCCGCTTTGTTCACGAAGATGCCGGTGAGTTCCTGAGTACATGGACGGCGGAGCATAGAAGGGCGGATGTAATATTCCTCGATCCGCCGCGCTCCGGTTCAACTCCGGAATTTCTGGGTGCTGCGGCTAAATCAGGGCCGGATAAGATCATCTACATTTCCTGCGGACCGGAGTCCTTACTAAGAGATCTGAAGGTATTAAAGAAACTGGGATATCAGGCCGAGAAGGCGAAGGCATATGATCTTTTTCCATTCACGAATCACGTTGAGACGGTAGTATTGATGTCTCGCGTTAGCAATGAGACACGCACAGA